>NZ_JARTJQ010000004.1:0-14458 GCF_036225245.1 Weizmannia sp. CD-2023 | reverse complement strand
CAATGTAAAACAATGATAACAAAGGTAGTCAATATTCACCTTGTCTATACTGTTGATACTTGTAAGGATTGTTAAATATTGTTATAAAAGGTGCTGGCGAAGCCAGCTACGCCGTAAGGCGTAAGAACACGGTTAAACCAGAATGAACCAATGTTTAACCCGCGTTCTTAACGCTAAACAAATATTCAACAAGCATTTGTATCAAATGCAGTTAAAACATTGGTCACACAACTCTCTCACTGTTGTTACCTTCAATGTAAACCAAAAACAGGAGGTAATAACATGGTAAAAGTTGGAGACAAAATTCAAGCTACTGGATTCGGTGAATTTTTTAGCGCTATACTTCTTGGTTTTTCCGGACGGGGCATTGTTATTTATGTTCACGGTGCTGGTAACCTTGAAGACAGGTTTAAAGAACTTGTTGAAGAGACAATCAATTTTGAGAGAATTAACGAAGGAATCATTTACATCGATGAACAATCACATAAAGCTTGTTGGCTTGCTGACGGTGACTATGAGGTAATTCAATCTGCATAAAAGGGAAGACCGCCTTGTTTGGGCGGTCTTTTTGTTTTATAACGAGAAGTTTTCAATTTCTTTATCCATGTCGTCCTGGACTAAACCAATATACCGGCGGGTTACACTTGGGGCTGAATGGTTTAACAACTCCATAAGCGTGTAAATGTCTTGTGTCTTTTGGTAAAAATGATAGGCGAAGGTTTTCCTCAACGTGTGGGTTCCAATGTCATCAACGCCCATAAGCTGTGCAACCTCATTCATGATTCTGTATGCTTGCACCCGTGTGAGCGGCTTATCTCCCTTGCGGCTTGGAAACAACCACTCATCATCTTTCTTGTTTTTCGTATATTCCTCAATTTCAGCTTTCAGTGCATTGTTGATAAGCTGATTTTTTGTTTTACCCGTCTTTGATTCGGAAACCTTGAGATATTTTTTCCCTCGCACGTCGCAAACCTTTAGTTTCAGCAAGTCCGAGATACGGAGGGCGGTGTTGATTCCCAATACAAACAAGAAACGATTGCGTTCCCCAAAGACCCCACGGTTAAGCAGGGTCTTAAATTCTTCAATCACTTTCTTGTCACGAATTGGCTGAACGTATTCCATTATTCCGCACGCTCCTTCAACCATTCTTCAATTTGTTTTAAAGCTTCACGGTGAATTTGGCGGTCTTTTTCGTTCTTATCCACATACTTCAACAGGTATTCAAGAGCTTCCTTTTGTCGAATAAGGCTACTCAATTTAATTACCCCCTGTTCTTTTGATGAATTTATTATACAATACGATACTGTAAAACGCAATAGCGAAATTGCGAAAAGGAGGAAAGTTTTATGATACTTGATTTTGACCCTGTTATTGACTCGTTACAACGGAAAGACGCAATTGAAGTAATGACAATAAAATTAAAGCAAATGCAAAAAGAAGCACAAGAGGGAGAGGACATTGACTTTGAATTATTTAAGGACTACAAGGACACACTTGCACGGTTGAAACGAATTGACCGCAGTGAAGACGACGTTCTTTACTTTGCCTATTGTTATTTTTCTGATGACATGAACCCGGATAATGACGACAACTTGATTCCAAACGGAACATCAATTGATGACGCCCCGGCGTTCCACCGTGAACTATGTAACAAGTTGAACGAGGTTTCCAACGTTACTCCGAACAAAAAACTATTGTGGGGCGCACCACGGGGTCACGCTAAGTCTGCATATCTTTCGAACGTGTTCCCCTTGCACCAAACTGTTTTTCAAAAGCGGAAATATATTTTGATTTTGTCAGAATCGAATGCAATGTCTATCAAGTTTATCGAATGGATAGGTAACCAATTGAAATACAACAAGAAATTGCGGAATGACTTTGGGGAACACCTTTCACCGATTACAAAGCAGAATGAACGTGATAACCAAGAATCATTTTTGACCAAGCATGGTGTTCTTGTTGAAGCATCTTCCATGGGTAGGCAATTGCGTGGTAAGCGTAACGGTGCAAGCCGTCCTGACCTTGTATGCTGTGATGACATGGAAAGTCAACGGAATACAAACACGCCGGAATTACGGGAGAAAAACCTGCATTGGTTTAACTCGGTTGTTATCCCTATCGGTGACCCACACAAGACCGCAATTGTTTACATGGGAACCACAGTTCATGCAAATGGACTACTTACAGCCGTGGCCAACCGTCCGGACTTTGAAAGCAAGATATTCTCTGCAATTGTTTCCCCGCCGGATAGGCAAGACTTGTGGGACGAATTCGAGGATATTCTACGTGACCAATCAAACCCGAACAGACTCGAAGACGCTAACAATTTTTATTATGAAAACAAGGAAGAAATGGACAAAGGCGTGGAAACACTTTGGAAACAACGGTGGTCATATAAAGACCTCATGATTGAAAAAGCGTCCATGACTTCCCGTGCGTTCAATTCGGAGTTTTTAAACAACCCGATTGACGAAGAAAGCCAGATTTTCCGCCTTGATGAACTGGAATACTTTGATTCTATGGAACTTGAAGAAGCGTACTCACGCCTTGAATTTTTTGGTGCATGGGATATTGCTATGGGACGTTCAAACCGTTCTGACTACAATGCAATTGTAATTCTTGGGCGTGACCGTAAGACCGGTATTATCTATGTGGTAGATACGTGGGCTAAAAAGTGCGCGGCGCACGTTGCACTTGAAGCTGTTATTGACAAAATGAAGCAATGGCACCCGCGTGTATTCTCTGTTGAAACCGTGCAAGCACAGTTTGACCTGTTCCGCCAATTGCGTGAACGGTGCATGAAGGAAAAACTTTATTACACCAAGTTGAAGGCGGTCACAACAAACCGTTCACACGGGAAGAAGGAACACCGGATTGAATCACTGGAACCACTTGTTGCAAATGGTGCCCTGAAATTCAAACGGTCACAACGTTTACTTCTTGAACAGCTTGAACAGTTTCCTAATGGTGAACATGATGACTTACCGGACGCCTTACAAATGGCTTGTGACCTTTGTTCACTCCAAACGCGGCGCGGTTGGTCAAGGAAACCAAAGGGGTTATAAGAAATTAAACAAATATCTTTTTGGATATTGTCAAATATCCCTCACTGTTGCCCCTTAGTTGTAGGTAAGTTTTAGAAAGGGGGCAACATAACAATGTATGAAATCGGAATGACGTACCCGCACCCTGACCACAAGGAACGGATTGAGCGGTATCGTCAAAATAGAAAGCTTTTCATGGGTGACGCAAGTATAAAGCTGACTGAAGGCACGATTGAAACAGCTTTTGACATATTAGATAGGTACCATGATACACTCTCAACATCACAGCGCCGTACGTTACGCATTTCAACCAACTTGGCGGGAATCATATGTAAAAAGTCGGCTGACTTCTTATTTGGGGAAAATCCGGTATTCTCGGCGGGACTACAAGATGATTCACCAGAACAACGAGCATTAGAACGCTGGGTTTCAGAAAATGACCTTCACATTGTTAATTACGAATCGGCGCTTTCTAATGCTTACCGTGGAGACTCATTTTATAAAATTAGGTGGGGACAGGAACACAATGGGTTACTTCCACAAGCATTAGACCCGTTCCGTGTGATTATTGAACCACAAAATGCGGAGTATGTATTTCCAGAGACTTATCCGGGAGACAAAACACGCATTTTTGCATACCACATTGCAATTCCTATTGAAGTTGAAGGAACAAAAGGTTCTGAATGGGTTCTAAAATGTGAATCACATTATCCGGGTAAAATTGTGTACCGTGAATTTTCCATGAAGCCAACTGTTGTGACAATTGGTAACACACCAACGGAGTGGAGAATTTACGCGGAAACAAAGGAAAAACAGGTTGTTGAAACGAATATTCCTTTCCCCCTTGTTGTACATGTGCCGAATTATTCAACTGATGACTCCTGGGAAGGCATTGATGATTTAAGTGAGCACCGTACGTTACTTGCGGAAATCAATTCACGACTTTCTTTAATTGCTGAAATTCTTGATAAACACGCTGACCCTGCAATGGTCGTTCCAGCAGGGACATTGATGGAAGATGAACATGGAAACCCTGCTTTTCGTGTTGGTATTGACAAAGTGTTTGAACTCAGTGACAAGGCAGATGTTGAGCCAAAATATGTAACTTGGAACGGTCAAATTGATGCGGCTTTCAAAGAGATTGATAAACTGATTGATTTGTTTCTCATCACGGCAGAAATTCCAGCGGTTGCGCTTGGCGCTGGGGATTCCGGAACAAGTGGTTCTTCTGGCCTTGCTATTAAGTGGCGGCTGAACTCCTTGTTGGCAAAGATAAACCGTAAACGTCAATATTACGATAAGGCTTTACGTCGTATTTTTACAATCGCGCAAATGCTTGAACATGACCGTAAAACAAAAGTTGACTATGAGTTTTTCAATCCGTCAATTAAATTCATGGATGGTTTGCCAAAAGACGAAATGGAACAAGCGTCTATCATGCAAATTCGAACGGGAGGTAAGGCAACCATTTCACAAAAACGTGCCATTATGGAAATTGATAACCTCACGGAAGAACAAGCACAACGTGTGGTTGAAGAAATCAACAACGAAGAACAGATTGATGCTGTTGACCCAACTGCATTTCAAACTGATGCATTGTTTTCCAACGAGGACAGCCAACAAGACCAACAAACGGATGACATTACCCAGGAAGACCCACAACAGACGGCGGGTGATTAATTATGAATATGCCGCCCTATCCAACATATGAAAAAGACGTTCAGCGTCTTACCTCGTACTACAAAACAGGTTTCAAAGAAATTGTTCGCTTGCTTAAAGAATTGAACCCAAACCAAGTAATTGAACAAAAGAGATACGAAGCCTTGCTTCAACAAATATCAATTATTCTCGCACAAATTGACCAAAAAAGTACCCAATGGTGCCAAGACGTTATTCAAGAAGCTTTTGAAGATGCACAGGCGCGGGCGCTTGTTTCAATGGGAGTTGTTGCTACAATTGCGGCGGCACGTTCCCAAATTTCAACTACGCAGATTGTGCGGAACCGTGCCCAACAAATGATAGAGGACACAATGGATGACCTTCTTCAAGCTACACAAAATACGAACAAGAAAATCAAGAAAATCGTTCGTGAAATTGTTGCTGATTCTTTGCGGCAAAATGCTATACAAAATATTGGAGTACGCCAAAACGTTAAAGAAGTTTACGATAGGTTGTTAAAAAATGGTTTTAGTCAATCCATAAGGGAGGAAACGTTTGTTGGTATTGTTGACCGTGCCGGCAGACGTTGGGATTTGGAGACTTACGTAAAAATGGTGGTCAAAACCAAGATTCAGCAGGCGCAATATGAAGGTGCACGCCTTGAAGCTTTGGAGAATGATTCAGACCTTGCAATTATTTCATCACACGGTGCAAAAGATTCTTGTTCGCACTTTGAAGGAATGATTATTTCACTAAACGGAATTACAAAAGGTTACCGCACATATTCAGATTTGCGGGCAACCAATTTGATTTTTCATCCAAATTGTCAGCACACTGTTCACCCTATTGGTGATATAAATGCATTGCCGCAAAGTTTGCTTGATAAACACGAAAAAGCAAGCCAAACGGCTGAAAAAGCATTGCAAAACCCTAGAGCAACAAAAGCACAGGACTATAAGAAAAAATAATTCGCTTGTTCGTGGCGATATACGAACTAGACCAATAAGGTTATGTCAATAAACTGTTCCGTAAAATATTCCTCGTGGTCGTTGCACGTTAAAAACGAAAGGAAAGGAGAACGAAACATGTTGTTACATTTACCTTTACAGTTTTTTGCAGAGGACACAGGGGCTAATGCTGGCGGTGGTGATAGCCAAGCAGACGCCGACAATTCACATGTGAATGATAACAAAGACGGGGAAAGCGCAAACCCGCAACATCAAAAAGAAAACTTTATTCCGAAATCTCGCTTTGATGAAGTGAATAACAAGTTCAAAGAAGTTCAAGCCCAGCTTGATTCCTTGTTGAAAGAAAGGCAAGAGCAAGAACTTGAAGAACAAAAGAAACGCGGTGAATATGAAAAATTATACGAATCAACCAAAAAGGAACTTGAAGCCGCACAAACGTACAAGGAACGAGCTAAACAGCTTGAATCAGTAATTGCTGAAATGGTTGAATCCAAGCTTGCTGAAATACCGGAAGAACTTCATGATATTATCCCAGATGGTATGACCCCGGAACAAAAGCTTTCTTGGATTACAAAAGCTCAGGCAAAAGGTCTTTTTGGGACTCAAAAACAAGAAGAAAATCCGAAAGAAAGCCTGCCACTTGGTGAAAACACAAATGGAAATAATGACAAGCACATTGATATTTCAAAAATGAGCGCAATGGAACTGTTCTTGTCGGCATATGGTCGCAAGAAATAATTTTACTTATTAATTACTAGATTACGAAAAGGAGTTGCTGAAAATGGCTTTGACACTACAAGAAGCCGCAAAGTACTCAACAGATACTTTGCAACGCGGAGTAATTGAAACATTTGCTCGTACTTCCGCGGTATTGGAACTTTTGCCGTTTATGGAAATTGCCGGTAACGCATATCGTTATAATCAAGAGGAAGCCCTTCCGGGTATTGCCTTCCGTGGCGTGAATGAAGGGTATACAGAGTCAACGGGTGTTATCAACCCACAATCAGAAGGGTTGGTAATTCTTGGTGGTGATTCAGATGTTGACCGTTTCCTTGTTCAAACCCGTGGAAACTTGCAAGACATTCGCGCAATCCAAACCGAAATGAAAGCTAAAGCCTTGGCACTTGAGTTTACCCGGGCATTCTTCAAAGGGGACACAGCTGTTGACTCCAAGGCATTTGACGGTTTGGAAAAACGTATCAGAGGTTCACAATTAATTTATGCGGATGGTGCTGGTCAAGCCGGGGTTGCGTTCACGAAAGGTAACACAGAAGGTAAAAGTCCTGATGATGTCACTTTCCTCGAAAAGCTTGATGAATTAATTGACGCTGTTGAAGGTGAGCCGGACGTTCTGTTTATGTCTAAAGCAATGCGTCGGAAAGTCAAAGGTATTCTTCAACGGTCTGAACACTATGTTGAAAATGGTGCTGACGCATTCGGTCGTCCGGTTATGACTTATGCAGGCATTCCGATTCGTGTAATTGAAACAGATGTTGAAGGTAATGAGATTCTTGGCTTCAATGAAACGGTTGGAGCAGACACTGACACCGGCTCCATTTATGCGGTTCGCTTTGGTGCGGAACAATACGTTGCAGGGCTTCGAAATGGCGGCGTAAACGTTCGTGACCTTGGTGAAATTGATGAAAAACCGGTATATCGTACTCGGATTGAATTCTATTGCGGTCTTGCGGTCTTTCATCCGAAAGCTGTTGCCCGTCTTGCCGGAATTAAAAAATGATGAATGACTGACGACGGAGATTGAAGGGGGAAAACCTTCTTCTCCGTCTTTTCTTTTGTATAAAACAATTATTTGAAGGGGGTCGTGACGTTGAAAATTGTTGTTAAAACACCTAACCTGGCATTCACAGGGCGGCGATATATCGTTGACCAAGATGTGTTTTTTCAGAACGGTCAAGCGGAACTCGAAGGTTCAGAACTTCATGTTGCTGTTCTGAAATCATATGGGTATGAAGTAACAACTCAAACGACCGACGAAAAGAAAAAGAAAGCTTCCAAAAAGTAAGGAGGCTGGTATAAATGGTGACAATTCAAGACGCCAACACATACTTTTCAACGGTTTTACACAACGCGGAATGGGTTGATGCAGACGACGGCACAAAAACACGCGCACTTGCAACAGCTGAACAAAACCTTCAACGTATAGTAAAAAGCGGTTTTGTCATCCCAAAGGAAGCAATTTTTGAACAGGCAATCATGCTTTTGCGTATGGACGATTCATTTTTCAAGGCGCAACTTGGTCAAACACAAGCTTCCGTGAGTGGCATTTCAATTTCCTATGATTTAAGCAAGGTTAAACTTGTAAATGGTATTCCAATTTCACAAATGGCAATTGCAATTATTAAAGAAGCCGGTGGTTCTATTGCGGGAATCACGAAAGTTGGGCGGTATTTGATATGAGCCTAATTCCAATGAAGGACACCGTTGTAATTGTGCGTTCGAAAGGTTACGACAGGTGGGGTGAACCACTTGGAACGGAAGAAATTGAGCTGAAATGCCGTATTGATTACCAGTTTCAAGTTGTGAAGAATGATAAAGGAGAAGATGTTGTCGCAAAGGCAACACTTCTATTCAACAAAATTGCGGATATTCAGTATTCAGACAAGATTACATTTACGGATGAGTTTGGTGTTCAACACACAGAAACGCCCATTTCTATCTCGCCACTTAAAAACATTAGTGGAAACCCCATAATGACAAGGGTTGTTGTGTAATGGACTTTAAATTTGACGTAAAAGTTAAAAAGAATCTCACAAGACAGGTACAAAGTAAGATTGTAAACGGTGTAAAGAAAGACGTACGAACAATTGCCCAAGACCTTGCAAGAACAAGCAGTGAATCGGCTCCACACCTGACTGGTAACCTGGAAAAGTCTTTCACGATTACTTATAAGTCATCTGGTGGAGTTTACAAAGCTGAAATTAAGTTTTCCGCAGTTGAAAATGGTTTTGATTACGCAATTGCAATGCACGAATGGGCATATAACCTTGGGGAAGGTTCTAAGCGTAAACCCGGTGGAACAGGAATGAGTGGAAAAAGGTACCCTATTGGACGAAAATTTTTAACCGGCGTTTTGCAGGGAGAAGCAAATGCATACGCCGATTATAT
The DNA here is from genome assembly GCF_036225245.1 of Weizmannia sp. CD-2023. Classification (NCBI taxonomy): domain Bacteria; kingdom Bacillati; phylum Bacillota; class Bacilli; order Caryophanales; family Bacillaceae; genus Heyndrickxia; species Weizmannia sp. CD-2023. The sequence continues at coordinate 5,661 of NZ_JARTJQ010000004.1, read as the reverse complement.
AAAGCAACAAATTCGTGAAAATTTGAGAACGTAAAGGAGGGGTTCAGCTTGTTTTACATCATGGACGTCTTGGACTTATTGGAAGCAAACTTTCCAATGTATACGTTTGTACCAAACTCGTTTAAAAAAGTAAGCCCGGACAACTGCATTGCCATTGTACTAAATGGAGGCAGATACTCAAAACAAGTGGGAACCCCTTCAATTCAGTTCCTCGTACGAAACACAAAAGAAGAACTCGCGGAAAGGGTCGCTTATGAATTGTTTGACTTCTTCAATTACAAAACAAATTTTCAGCTTGGGAATGTTCAAGTGGTAATGTCAAAGGGTCAACAAGCCGCCCCATTGTACACAGGGACGGACGAAAGCGACCGTCACATATATTCTGTGAATGTTGATTTGACGGTTTCCCTTGCTTAATTATTACTAAATTACAAAAAGGAGTGTAAAAAAAAATGGCTGGACAAAAAATTGCCGGTGTTGATGTCCTTATTTACGCGGACGTAAACGGTACCAAAACACTTGTTGGTGGCCAAAGTGGCGCCAAGCTAAACCGTGAAGCCAACCTGATTGAAACAACTACAAAAGATGCTGAAGGTTGGGCAGAAAATATTACGGGTGTGCTATCATGGTCGATTGAATCAGATGGGTATGTGGTTGTTGACGACGCGGCACTTGATGCACTGGAAACAGCCTTTCTCGACCGCAAAGAGGTTGATGTTGAAGTACGTATGCCAAATGGCAAGATGTATTATGGTTCTGCATTTATTTCCGAGTTTCCTCTTGATGCACCACAAGATGACGCTTTGACCTACTCTCTTAAATTTGCAGGAAACGGAAAGCTGGAAAAAGGTTCTATTCCAACAACAGCATAGGTTGTAACAAAACAACCTTACAAGAACTATTAAAATGAGAAAAATAAGGGAGCCGTTGGGCTCCTTTTATTTTTTATATGAATAGGGAGGAAGAAGAATGGCAAACAAACAGCGCGGAATTGTAGAAGTTGAGCTCGATAAAGTGCGTCATATTCGCTATACAATGAACGCACTCGCTGAAATTGAAGATAAACTCGGGTATGGTTTGGCTGACCTTGATGGCAAACAATTAAAAATCAAAGAGGTTCGTGTAATTCTATGGGCTGGTTTGATTCACGAAGACCCTGAACTCACGGAAGAACAAGTTGGTGACATGATTGACCTCGGAAATATGCAATATGTACAAGGTAAAATGTCGGAAGCATTTGAACAAGCACAGGTAAAAAACTAAGCAAGGGCTTCGGGTGGCAAGAAATAAAAAGGTGGGCATTCGGTGCACTTAAGCTAAAACCGACTGAATTTTGGAATTTAACCTTACGGGAAATTATTGACCTGCTTGAAGCCTATTCACAAGAGGAACAACGCCGTGATGATGTTGAAAATCAGCGCCTTTCTTGGCTTGCGGCACACTTAATGAACGCTAGTGGAAACTTTAAAAGACGCATTCTCCCAACGGATTTGTATGAACCAATGGACTACAAGAAAGAAAACGAAACTGTTGAGCGGTTTGAATCCGTAGAAGAAAAACAAGAATACTTACAACAACTAAAAGCAAAGTTTGGAAAATAACTGAATACGGGCGGCTCCGGTTGGAGTCGTCCTTTATTTTTTATGCCATTTTTTTAAGAAATAAGAAAGGAGTTTGGGATATTGGCGGGGTTGGCAGAACTAGTTGTTTCAGTAGGTGCGGACATTTCGCGGTTTCAACAAGGTATGTCACAGGTTCAGCGCTCTTTGACCGGTGCACAAGGGAAATTTTCTAAAGTTGGCAAAACACTTTCCGGAACAGGTGCTGTAATGTCCGCCGCAATCACAACGCCACTTGTTGGCATTGGTGCGGCAGTTATAAAAACCGGTGCACAATTTGACTCACAGATGAGCCGAGTGAAGGCAATCAGCGGTGCAACAGGTAGTCAATTTTCACAATTGCGGAAACAGGCACTTGACCTTGGTTCTTCCACCGTATTTTCAAGTTCGCAGGTTGCCGAAGGCATGGAAAACCTTGCAAGTGCAGGTTTTACAACCAAAGAAATTATGAAAGCCATTCCGGGCGTTTTGGATATGGCGGCGGCAAGTGGTGTTGACCTCGGGACAGCTTCTGACATTGCGGCAAGCGCAATTCGCGGTTTTGGGTTAAAGGCAAGTGATGCGGGTCATGTGGCTGATGTGTTGGCAAAATCTGCGGCAGTGTCTAACGCAGATGTACAAGGTTTAGGGGAGGCCTTCAAATATGTTGCCCCTGTCGCGGGTTCCCTAGGTCTATCAATCGAGGGCGTATCGGCGGCAATTGGTGTAATGAGTGATGCCGGTATTAAGGGTGAGCAAGCTGGTACAACTTTACGTATGGGTCTTTTGAGACTCGCTTCACCAACAAAAGAAATGTCAAAATTAATGGACGAAACAGGTGCTTCCTTCTTCGACTCCAACGGCAAAATGAAAGATATGCACGGAATTGTACAGACGTTAATTACTGCAACAAAAGGAATGACCGACGAACAAAAAGCAAATTACCTTGCAACAATGTTCGGTGCGGAAGCAGTAAGCGGTTGGATGGCTTTAATTAATGCCGGAACTGGAAAACTTGATAGCTACACGGATTCATTGGTTCACTCTGATGGTGCCGCGGCTGAAATGTCAAAAACAATGACTGACAACCTTGCAGGCGCATGGCAGAACTTCACTGGGGCACTTGAACGGCTTGCAATTGAAGTTTCTGACGTACTAAAACCTGCGCTTAAAAGCGCAACGGAGTTTCTTACTAAACTTGTAGAAAAATTCAGTGACCTTTCCCCAAGTGCAAAGTTGACGATTGCCATAATTGCAGGTATTGTGGCGGCAATTCCACCACTTCTTATTGTGCTTGGTGCTATGGCAAGTGGGTTTTCAGCTGTGGCCGGTGCACTTAGCTTTATTATTTCTCCGGTTGGTTTGGTTGTGCTTGCTATCGGTGCACTTGTTGCGGCTTTTGTTGCGGCATATATAAAGATTGAGCCCTTCCGACAACTTGTAAATAGTGTTTTTATAGCGGTGAAAGACACTATTGTTAAATCACTAACGGCGGTTGCAACATTCATTCAACAAAAACTTGCACAAATTCAAAAGTTTTGGAATGACAATGGTGCACAAATTCTTCAAGCTATCCATAATGTGTGGGACTTCATGGCACCAATTTTTCAAGCTTCATTAGGTGCGTCACTTGCTGTAATTCAAGGAGCATGGACGGCTATAAAGGGTGTAATAAGTGGAGCCCTTAACATTATTGAAGGACTAGTGAAGGTATTTACAGGAATGTTCACGGGTGACTTCTCGAAAATGTGGGAAGGCGTTAAACAAATATTTTCCGGTTCAATTCAGATAATTAAGGGTGTTGTCAGCGGCGCTTTTAGTGCTATTGCCGGAATTGTACAAAGCTGGGCTTCCGGCTTTAAAGGAATTGTTAGTGGTGTATGGAGTGTAATAAAGTCTTTATTTAACAGTGGAAAAAATACAGTTGTGTCCATTGTTAAGTCCATATCAGGAACTGTTTCCGGTATCTGGAACAAGCTTAAAGATGCAATTGTGATTATTGTAAAAGCACTTTGGAATACCGTAAAATCACACTTCAATTCAATGAAGAATGACCTTTCTTCAATCGTAAACGCTATTAAAACACTAATTTCAGTCGGATGGAACGTCATTAAGTCCCTAACATCATCAGTATTCAATACCATTAAATCAACGGTATCAAGTGTATGGGGCAAAATAAAGTCAACAATACAATCAGTTGTAAACTCAGCCAAGTCAGTAGTATCAACGGCTTGGAATGGTATAAAATCTATAACCTCTTCGGTGTTTAATGCCGTTAGGGACTTCGTCTCTAGTAAGTTTAGTTCAATTAAATCTAGCATTTCAAGCGCGGTTACAGGTGCTAAAAATACAGTTGTAAGTATCTGGAATTCAATAAAAAGTGTATTTTCAAGTTCAATTGGCTATGTTGGTGGCAAGGTGTCCGAGTTCAAAAATAGTATTATAGACAAATTCAATTCTATAAAAAATTCTGTGACCGGAAAAATCAGTGAAATGGTTTCCAGCATGAAAAGCAAATTTTCAAGCGGAATTGGCGGGATGGTTAGCAGTGCTAAAAGTATACCGGGGAAAATTGGTAGTGCAATTAAGAAAGCGGCAAGTAATGCCGTGAGCGGTGTTAAAAGTTTGGCAAGTAAAATTATCAACTCGTTTAAAAGCGCCTTGGGTATTCACTCACCTTCACGTGTATTCGAACAGTTAGGCGGTTATGTTGTCGCTGGGTTAAAAAATGGGTTGACGAGTGACAATATTAAGTCGTTCGCAAGTAATTTGTTTGGCAAGGTCACAAGCGGGGCTCTTAAAACGTGGACTGCAATCAAGAATGCTTTTACTGGTGGCGGCAGTAGCGCCGTGTCACGGTGGACAGCAACCGCAACAAAAGCATTGATGATGACCGGACAGTTTTCAGCCGAAAACTTGAAAGCCTTACTGTACCAAATGAAAACAGAATCCGGTGGGAACCCATTTGCAATAAACCTTTGGGACTCTAACGCTAAACGCGGAACACCTTCCAAGGGTTTAATGCAGGTCATTGACCCAACATTCCGGGCATATGCATTGCCAGGATATGACAAAAACATTTACGACCCACTTTCTAATATTATCGCTTCCATTCGGTATGCTGTTGCGCGGTATGGTTCCTTAACAAAAGCATACCGGGGTCACGGATATGCAAAAGGTGGTATTCTCCGTGGTACTGGTGAAGGCGCACTTGTTCGCATGGCCGAAAACGGAAGAAGTGAAGCAATCGTTCCAATTCAGCACAAGCGGTATATGGCACCATTTGCAAAAGCCGTGGCAGATAATATGCAAGAAATAACGCCAAACACAAGCAAAACAGCACCACCTATTGAAAATATCATCTACACAACAATTGAACTTGATGGTGAGGTTGTTGGTCGCAAAGTTGAGAAGTATGTTACACAACAACAGGCTTCACGCCAAGGCCGTACAAGACGGCAAGGAGGCAGGTACTAATGTTTACGTTCAAAGGTGAAACTTCAACATCATACGAGGTAAGGGAGAAGACAGTGAAGCACACCGTTCTCCCTCCGGTTTCCACCAAAACCCTTGAACTACCGTTTCACGACGGGGTTCTTGATTTTGGGAGGGTTTATGGAAGCCGTACAATTGAGGTCACTATTGGTATAAAAGGCATATCGTATGGTGATTTGCGGAGCAAGGTTAGACGAGTTGCAAAATGGCTTGATTCTGAAACGCTTCAACCTCTTATTTTCTCTGATGAGCCAAATATTCAATACATGGCTCGGGTAAGTGATGATACAAGTCTTGACCAACTTCTTTACTATGGAGAAACCACACTCAAATTCTTCGTTCCAAACCCATTCGGTGAAGATGTACACTGTTTCTGACATCCAAAAATAACCGAAAGTTGACGGTATTGCCTGTCCGGAATTTGACGAGTATAATGTCCTCGTATTTATTCTTGAGAAAGGAAAAGGACATCCCCCATGATGTATAACTGTACCATCAGCTATACGGGGAATGTCCCACCAAAAATAACGATTATGGTTATTGTATCAGATTATAAGCTAATTGAAAA
>NZ_JARTJQ010000003.1:0-56408 GCF_036225245.1 Weizmannia sp. CD-2023 | reverse complement strand
AGCAAGTAAAGCACGGTAGCCGAAAGTGTACAAAAAGAGTGTCTTGGAATACCCGATATTTAAACCTTGTCGAGAAAAACTTGACACATACGAAGTTTTGAAGAGCCTTGACAAGCAGGAAAGTTCGTCATTATAATGATATAGACTGTCGTTTATCATTCGAACGAATTCCCTCGAGGAGGTGTCATACATGAAAAGAACTTATCAGCCTAATAAAAGAAAAAGAAGCAAAGTCCACGGCTTCCGTGCGCGCATGAGTACAAAAAACGGCCGCAAAGTATTGGCAAGACGGCGCCGCAAAGGAAGAAAAGTATTATCCGCATAACCACTGAAAAGTCTCAGTGGTTTTTTTTAACAAAAAAGGCGGTTTCGGGGTCACCGCTTTTTCACTGCATCACTGTTGGCAGGTCAGAAGGAGTATATATGAGAAAATCTTATCGGATAAAAAAAAATACAGAATTTCAGGAGGTTTTCAAGCACGGGAAGTCGTTCGCAAACCGCCAGTTTGTTGTATACGTGCTGGAAAAGGAAAACCGAAAACATTTCAGAATCGGGCTTTCCGTCAGCAAGAAGCTGGGGAATGCCGTCAAAAGAAATCAAATCAAAAGATATATCCGGCAAGTGTTTTTAGAGTTGAAAGAAGACATCCCGCCCGGATATGATTATATTATTATCGCCAGAAAACCGGCGGCCGAGATGAATTACCATGAAGTCAAGAAGAGCTTAATCCATGTCCTGAAAATAGCCCATGTCCTTAAAAAAAGTTAGAATAAAAGAAAGAAGTGCCAGGGCGTGTGGCAGCATCCGGCTGCTTTGGATCATCTAAAAAAGTAAGCGTTTTTTGCTGAAATCTCACACAGGGGAGGACAAACGATTGGGAAAAAAGTTTTTTCTGGCAGGAATGGTACTTGCCCTTGCCGCCGTGATGGCCGGCTGTACGGAATTTAATCAGGATATCACACCGGAAAGCAAAGGAATCTGGAACCAGTATATTGTATATCCCTTATCCTGGCTGATTATAAAGGCAGCCCAATTTCTGGGGGGCAGCTATGGGCTATCCATTATTTTGATTACGATTATCATCCGCCTTGCCATTTTGCCGCTGAATATCACCCAGTTAAAAAGTGCGAAAGCCATGCAGGCACTCCAGCCTGAAATCAAAAAACTGCAGGAAAAATATGCCTCAAAAGATGCGGTAACACGGCAAAAACTCCAGCAGGAAATGATGAAATTGTATCAGGAGTACCATATCAATCCTGCCGCAGGATGCCTGCCGATTTTAATTCAAATGCCGATTTTAATCGGATTTTACCATGCCATCAACCGGACGCCGGCTATCCGCGAATCCGCTTTTCTTTGGTTTGATCTCGGATCCGTGGATTATGTGCTTGCTGTGATTGCCGGGATCACCACCTTTCTCCAGCAAAAAGTGATGATGTCCGGGGGAAATTATGATGCAAATCCGCAAATGAAAATGCAAATGAACATGATGCTTTGGTTTATGCCCATTATGATTATTGTAATCGGCGTGGGGCTTCCGTCCGCGCTGCCGCTGTACTGGATTGTCGGGAACATCTTCATGATTGTCCAGTCGTATTTCATTAAAAGTCCTACTGCAAGTATGCCTGTCCAAAACGCGAAAGCCAGGGGGACGAAAAAATGAAGGAAACGACTTCAACAGGGAAAAATGTAGAAGATGCTGTCAACCAGGCCCTTCGCGAGCTTGAAACGGAAAAAGAAAATGTGGAGATTGAGATTCTTGATGAAGGCAAAAAAGGCATATTCGGTCTGCTCGGCGCGAAACCGGCAGTGGTCCATGTCCGGCTGAAAGAGACGCCGGTTGAGCAAGTGCTCTCATATTTGCGCAATATTATCGAAAAAATGGGGGTTTCCCCCGGCCTTCAATTCGAAGAACATGACCGGACATTGCATATTAACGTGACAGGCGAAAATCTTCCACTGCTGATCGGAAAAAGGGGACAAACATTAAACGCTTTGCAGTTTCTCACGCAGCTGGCAGCGAACCGGTATTATCCGCATTATGAAAGAGTGATGCTCAATATCGGCGATTACCGGAAAAGGCGGGAAGAGGCGCTAACCCGGCTTGCGGAAAGGCTTTCTGCCCAGGTTTTGCGCACCGGACGGCCGGTAAAGCTCGAGCCAATGCCATCCTATGAAAGAAAAATCATCCACAGTGCGCTCGCTCATCATAAACAGGTCATCACCTATTCAGAAGGAAATGAACCAAAACGTTATGTTGTCATTGATTTGGCAAAGCGTTGAACGGCCTCCTTCCGGGAAACCGGGGGAGGCTTTTTTTTAGCCGCACCCTCTGGACGGAAAGCTTTTTTGCCGGTTGAAAAAAACCAGCATATCCACAACCTGGAGCAATCAGCTTTTTCTGCCGTTGTTATTCACATGTGGATAAGTTAAAATGGAATTATCGGCTTTTTGTGGATTGTGGAAAAGAACATATCGCTTGTATTCACGAAAAAATTTGGTATTCTATTACGTTAGGTGAAAAAAAGAAAACAGAATGCCAATCTTTTATATAAATGACCAAAAAAGGAAGCGGGGTGAAAAAATGGAAATGGATACAATTGCGGCGATCTCGACGCCGATGGGAGAGGGAGCGATTTCGATTGTCCGGCTAAGCGGCGAAAATGCGATTGCGATTGCGAATCGATTATTTGCAGGTGTCGGCGGAAAAAAACTAGTGAATGTCCCTTCGCACACGATCCATTATGGGAAAATTGTCGACACGGACACTGGAGAAACCGTTGAGGAAGCGATGGTGAGCGTGATGAAAGCGCCGAAAACGTTCACGCGCGAAGATGTCGTGGAAATCAACTGCCATGGCGGGCTTGTCGCTGTAAACCGGGTATTGCAGCTCGTTTTAAAAAATGGTGCGCGCCTTGCCGAGCCGGGCGAATTTACAAAACGGGCGTTTTTGAACGGACGCATTGATCTCTCACAGGCGGAAGCAGTCATGGATTTAATCCGCGCCAAAACGGATAAAGCGATGAACGTGGCGATCGGCCAGATGGAAGGCAGATTGTCGAAACTGGTCAAAAAGCTGCGCCAGGAAATACTGGAAGTCGTCGCGCATATCGAAGTCAATATTGATTATCCGGAATACGACGATGTTGAAGAGATGACGCACCGCATGCTGAAAGAAAAAGCACAGTACATCAAAAATGAAATTGAAAAACTGTTGCGGACAGCGCATCAGGGAAAAATTTTGCGGGAAGGGTTGTCAACGGCTATTATCGGCCGCCCGAATGTTGGAAAATCATCATTGTTAAACAGCCTTGTCCAGGAAAATAAGGCAATTGTCACCGATATTCCCGGCACGACACGCGATGTGATCGAAGAATACGTCAATGTCCGCGGTGTGCCGCTGCGCCTGATTGACACCGCAGGCATCCGCGAAACAGAAGATATCGTGGAACGAATTGGTGTGGAACGTTCGCGGAAAGCGCTCAAGGAAGCGGATTTGATTTTGCTTGTTATCAACTCATCCGAGCCGCTCAGCCCGGAAGATGAGGCATTGTTTGAAGCGGTGGAAGGCATGGATGTGATTGTCATCTTAAATAAGTGGGACCTGCCGCATCAAGTGGAGATGGAAAGCGTCCGCGAACTTGCACAAGGCGCGAAAATCCTTACCACGTCGCTTGTAACAGAGGAAGGCATGGAAAAATTGGAAGATGCGATTGCTGCGATGTATTTTGAAGGGCAGATGGAAACAGGCGACCTGACATATGTATCAAACAGCCGCCATATTGCGCTTTTGAACCAGGCATTGGAAGCCATTCAAGATGTGCAAAACGGCATTCAATCCAACACCCCGATTGATATCATCCAAATCGACCTGACCCGGACATGGGACCTGCTCGGCGAAATCATCGGCGACACCGTCCAGGAAAGCTTACTGAACCAACTCTTCTCCCAATTCTGCCTCGGGAAATAGAAAAGCGGAGGCGACTGTATAGCGGCGTACGGATTTTGTAGTCTTCGACCGAGATAAAGGAAACACGATGAGCCGGTAGGCGAATCGATGCCCGCTTATCGAAAGGAGAAGACGTAAAAATCCGCTAGCCGCTAGGAGCCGCAGCTAGACAAAGAAAAGCGGAGGGCGTTTGCCCGTTGATTTTATAAAATAAAGGAGTGATAAGCATGCGGCAATACGATGCAGGAGACTATGATGTCATTGTAGTCGGCGCCGGGCATGCCGGTTGTGAAGCAGGCCTGGCCGCCGCAAGAATCGGTGCCAAAACGTTAATGATCACGATTAACCTTGATATGATTGCCTACATGCCGTGCAACCCGTCGATCGGCGGTCCGGCAAAAGGGATCGTCGTCCGCGAAATCGATGCACTCGGTGGTGAAATGGGCAGGAATATCGATAAAACCTATATTCAAATGCGGATGCTCAATACTGGAAAAGGGCCGGCCGTTCAGGCGCTCAGGGCCCAGGCGGATAAAGTCGAGTACCAGCGTGAAATGAAAAAAACCATCGAAAACCAGGAAAATTTGACGCTTTTGCAAGGGATGGTCGAAGCACTTGTACTTGAAGACGGTGTCTGCAAAGGCGTTGTTACAAAAACCGGCGCAAAATATACAGCCAAAACGGTTGTGCTGACGACCGGCACGTTCCTGCGCGGCGAAATTATTATCGGGGAACTGAAATATTCAAGCGGCCCGAATAACCAGCAGCCTTCCATTGCCCTCGCTGAAAAACTGGAAGAACTCGGCTTTGACCTCGTCCGCTTTAAAACCGGGACGCCACCGCGCGTAAACGGCAAAACGATTGATTACAGCAAAACGGAAATCCAGCCGGGCGATCTGGAACCGCGGGCATTCAGTTATGAAACGACGAAGATGATCACGGACCAGCTTCCTTGCTGGCTGACTTACACCAATGAACGTACCCATGCCATTATTGACGCCAATCTCGGCCGCGCGCCGATGTTTTCCGGCATGATTAAAGGCACCGGGCCGCGTTATTGCCCATCGATTGAAGACAAAGTCGTCCGCTTCCATGACAAGCCCCGCCACCAACTCTTCCTGGAACCGGAAGGCCGCCACACGGAAGAAGTATATGTACAAGGGCTCTCAACAAGCATGCCGGAAGAAGTGCAAAGGGAAATTTTGGCCTCAATTGAAGGGCTGGAGCATGCAAAAATGATGCGCCCCGGTTATGCGATTGAATATGATGCGATCACGCCGACCCAGCTGTGGCCGACACTCGAAACGAAAAAAGTGAAGAACCTTTATACAGCCGGCCAAATCAACGGGACGTCCGGTTACGAAGAAGCAGCCGGGCAGGGGATTATTGCCGGCATCAATGCAGCGCAGAGAGCACTGGGGAAAGAAGAACTTGTCCTCGGCCGTTCCGATGCTTATATCGGTGTTTTAATTGATGACCTGGTCACAAAAGGAACGCGCGAACCGTACCGCCTTTTGACCTCCCGTGCCGAATACCGCCTGCTGCTGCGCCATGACAATGCAGATCTCAGGCTGACTGAAATTGGCTATAAAATCGGCTTGATTTCCGAAGAACGTTACCGGAAATTTACGGCGAAAAAACAGGCGATTGAAGCGGAAATCAAGCGTTTGAAATCCGTCATTCTGAAACCGGATGAAAAAACGCAGACACTGATCCGGGAAGCGGGAGGAAGCGAACTGAAAGACGGCATCCACGCCGCTGATCTCCTGAAACGGCCGGAAATGCGGTATGAACATATCAAAGCGCTTGTGCCGCCTGAAACGGAACTTCCGCCTGAAGTGGAAGAACAGGTGGAAATCCAGATCAAATATGAAGGCTATATCGCAAAATCATTGCAGCAAGTGGAACGGATGAAAAAGCTGGAAGACAAAAAAATCCCGTCTGATATTGATTATGATGCGATCCACGGGCTGGCAACGGAAGCGCGCCAAAAATTAAACAAAGTGCGCCCGATCTCGATTGCCCAGGCATCGCGCATTTCCGGCGTAAATCCGGCTGATATTTCAATTTTGCTTGTCTACATTGAACAGGGGAAAATTGCAAAAATCCCTGGATAAGGCATGAAGCCCGGGTTTTTCCGGCTTCTCTCTTTTTTTACATATCAATCGAAAGGATGGAAAAATGGACAGCGGACAATTCATTCCATTATTGGCTGAAAAAGGCATCACCTTAAGCGGGGAACAAAAGCAGCAGTTTGAAACGTATTATGAATGGCTTGTTGACTGGAACAACAAGATGAACTTAACGGCGATTACGGAAAAAGGGGAAGTGTATCTCAAACACTTTTATGATTCGCTGACAGCCGCCTTTTTTACCGATTTTAACGGCCCACTGCACGTTTGTGATGTCGGCGCCGGCGCCGGCTTTCCGGGCATCCCGTTAAAAATCTGTTTTCCGGAAATCCGGCTTTCGATTGTCGATTCATTGCAAAAAAGGATTACATTTCTCGGGCATTTAACAGAAGCGCTCGGTTTAAAACAAGTTTTTCTATTTCACGACAGGGCTGAAACCTTTGCCAAAAAACCGGAACACCGCGAACAATACGATGTGGTCACGGCAAGGGCGGTCGCCAGAATGTCCGTCCTCTCCGAACTGTGCCTGCCGCTTGTGAAACCCGGCGGCAGATTTATCGCGATGAAAGCCCAGCATGCCAAAGAAGAGCTCGAAAAAGCGGAAAAAGCGATCCGTCTCCTCGGCGGACAAACGGAAAATGTATACAACTTTACCTTGCCGGTTGAAGAAAGTGAAAGAAACCTGATTGTCGTCAAAAAGGTAAAGGAAACGCCGAAAAAATATCCGCGCAAACCGGGAACCCCGGTAAAACTCCCGCTTGAATAAGGCGGGCGTTTTACCGTGCCGGAAATCGGGATGATGCGCTAAAATGAGGGAGATTGTTCGAAAAATCGCCGGGAGTTTGGCAGGAACTTGTCTTATAATAGAGAATAAGTAGTTAGGGAGAATTTATAAGGTGGTGTACAGTGAATGAAGCATCCTTTCTCTCGTTTTTTCGGAGTGGAGGAAGAAATCGGGGAAGAAGAACTGGAAGCAGAGAATGAAAATGAAGAGATTAAAAATATCTCCGTCTCCTGCATTATCCCGAACCGGTTTCAGCCACGGACCATTTTTAATGAAGAGAAAATAGATGAACTTGCAAGAACGATCCACACCCATGGCATCATCCAGCCAATCGTCGTCCGCGAATACGAAGCAGGCCAGTATGAAATCATTGCGGGGGAAAGAAGATTCCGGGCTGTCCGGAAACTGGGCTGGGAAACCGTGCCTGCCATCATAAAGAATATGAGCGATACGGAAACAGCCTCGATTGCTTTAATTGAGAACCTACAGCGCGAAGAACTGACGCCGATTGAAGAAGCGATGGCTTACGGAAAGCTTTTGGAACTTCACCATTTGACCCAGGAAGCACTGGCACAGCGCCTTGGCAAAGGACAATCAACGGTTGCAAATAAACTGCGCCTTTTGAAATTGCCCCCGGAAGTGCAGGAAGCCCTTTTGAAAAAACAGATCACGGAACGCCATGCACGGGCATTGATTCCTTTAAAAGAGGCGGAAAAGCAGGTTCGCGTCCTCAATGAAATACTCGCAAAAAATTTAAATGTGAAACAAACGGAAGATTATGTCACCCGTATGATGAATAAGCCGGAAAAAAAAGCAAAGCCGCGCAGACAGGCGTTCAGCAAAGATATGCGCATTGCCGTCAATACGATCCGCCAGTCTGTTTCCATGGTGACCGATTCCGGGATCAATCTCGATTCAAAAGAAGAAGATTTCGAGGACTACTATCAAATTACGATTCGGATCCCGAAAAAGGCGAAATCCCAATAAAAGAAACTTGGATGACAGGTTTCTTTTTTTTCAGGTGCAGGCCACTCCCTATCCACCGGCTTTAAACATCTGCCGGGTTTGTGCTGCCTGCCTTGGCTTTACAACAAAGCCCTTTTTCCTGGTATCCCGGCGGTGCTGCGTTCTTTTCTGCATGGGTGCAAGGCTTTGGCATTAGAAGCCGCGCCTCCTGGTTTTCAATTGCCGAAAAAACTTGAAACATACTTTTTTCGGTTTACAGTAAACGAATCTTGCAAACTTTGATACAATAAAGTTACGTGTTTGCCGTTTCTGCAAATGCAGACGGGCCGTGACTAGCGTGACAAAAAAGGTAGGTGGCAACCGTGGGAAAAGTGATTTCTATCGCCAATCAAAAAGGAGGCGTAGGAAAAACAACCACTTCTGTCAACTTGGGTGCCTGCTTAGCATACATCGGGAAGAAGGTTTTGCTTGTCGATACCGACCCCCAGGGAAATGCAACAAGCGGAGCCGGAATTGATAAAGGCGAAGTTCAGCAGTGTATTTATGATGTGTTAGTGGAAGATGCGAATATAAAAGATGTGATCAGGGCAACGGCCGTGGACGGGCTTTATTCCGTGCCGGCAACGATTCAACTGGCGGGAGCGGAGATTGAACTGGTTCCGACCATTTCAAGGGAAGTCAGGTTAAAGCGGGCGATCAGCGCCATCAAAGACGATTATGATTATATTATCATTGACTGCCCCCCCTCTCTCGGGCTATTGACGTTAAATGCACTGACCGCGTCGGATGCCGTCATTATCCCCGTCCAGTGCGAATATTACGCGTTGGAAGGGTTAAGCCAGCTGCTCAGCACGGTCAGGCTTGTCCAGAAGCATTTGAACCACAATCTAATGATTGACGGCGTGCTGCTGACGATGCTCGATGCCCGTACCAACTTGGGGCTCCAGGTCATTGAAGAAGTGAAAAAATATTTCAGGGACAAAGTATACCGTACCATTATCCCCCGCAATATCCGGTTAAGCGAAGCGCCGAGCCACGGGCAGCCGATTATTCTTTACGACCCCAAATCGCGCGGTGCGGAAGTGTATTTAGACTTAGCAAAGGAAGTGGCGGCAAATGGCTAAAGGACTTGGAAAAGGCATTAACGCGTTGTTTGCGAATATGGACGTCGACAAAGAAGATGCCGTGCAGGAAGTCAATATTAAAGAATTGCGCCCGAATCCTTATCAGCCGCGGAAAAATTTTGAACCCGAAGCGCTTAATGAATTAAAAGAATCCATTCTCCAGCATGGCATCCTGCAGCCGCTTATCGTGCGCAAGAGCATTAAAGGATACGAAATCATTGTCGGGGAACGGAGATACAGAGCTGCAAAAGAAGCAAAACTTACAACGGTGCCGGTTGTTGTCCGCAATTTGAACGACCGGCAGATGATGGAATTTGCTGTGCTCGAGAACCTGCAGCGGGAAGATTTAACGCCGATTGAAGAAGCCAATGCGTACCAGTTTTTGCTTGAAAAATTAAATGTTACACAGGAGGAGCTGGCAAAACGGCTCGGAAAAAGCCGGCCCTATATTGCCAATCACCTCCGTATTTTGTCTTTGCCGGTCAGCATCCAGGAAGCCATGTCTAAAGGCAAACTTTCGATGGGGCACGGCCGTACGCTGCTTGGCCTGGAAAAGAAAGAAAAAATGGAAGAAATCGCTGAAAAGGCTATTGCCGAAGGATTAAGTGTCCGCCAGCTGGAAAAGCTTGTCCAGCAGTTGAACCGGAATGTTTCACGTGAAACGAAGAAAGACAAACAGGAAAAAGATATTTTTATCCAGGAACACGAAACGGTTCTGCGCGAAAAGTTTGGGACAACCGTTCATATTAAGCGGACAAAGAAAAAAGGGAAAATTGAAATTGAATTTATGTCCAATGAAGATTTAGAACGGATATTGCAATTGCTGGATGCCGGTTTTGAACAGGAAACGTAAGAATTACAAAGATAAAGACAAAAACGGGTGAAAAAGATGGTATTGCTGGGGACAATTGTAAACGGGCTGAGCATTGTAGCCGGTTCGTTTATCGGAAGGCTGTTAAACCATATTCCGGAGCAAATGAAAGGCACCGTAATGCAGGCGATCGGGCTTGCGGTGATGGTGCTGGGGCTCGGAATGGGGCTGAAAAGTGAACAGTATATTATTGTAATATTGAGCCTTGTGATTGGCGCAGTCATCGGCGAAATGCTGCAGCTTGAAGCTCATTTGAACGGGCTTGGTGCCTGGCTGGAAAAAAAGTTTGGAAACAGCAGCCAGGGCAGTACGGCCGAAGCCTTTGTCACGGCAACGCTCGTTTTTGTGATTGGCGCGATGGCCATTCTCGGAGCATTGGATAGCGGAATCAGGGGCGACCATACGGTGCTGTACACGAAATCTGTTCTGGACGGTTTCACAGCACTGATCTTGTCTTCAACCCTCGGTTTCGGGGTGGTTTTTTCGGTTGTTCCGGTGATCCTGTATGAAGGCGCTATTGCGTTATTTGCCACGCAAATCAACCGGCTTGTCCCCGCACCGGTGCTGCACTCGTTTATTACCGAGATGACGGCAACCGGCGGGATTATGATTTTTGCCATCGGTTTGAATATTGCGGGGCTTGCCAAAATCAGGGTGGCGAATTTATTGCCGGGCATCCTGGTGGTTGCCGTGCTGGTCGGCCTGTTGCATGCTTACCATACGGTTTTCGGATGAATTTTACAAGAATGAATCAACACCTGTTTATCGGTTGAAGTATGAATGTGAACCGGCAGAAACTTACTGAAGTTGCGGATCCTTTCACTGGATCCCGGGGGCTATACAGGTTGCCGGCTTATTCATTCATTTGGTTTCGTTGTCATGATATTTTTGTTTAGAAGTTTGCGTTCACCGGGGGATTTCGGATAAACGGTTTCAAAAATGCTGCTGTTTCCGGATAACTTAAATCAGCTTTTCCTTCGCCTGTCCGCTGTTCATGGAAATCATGGCGTTTTGGTATTGAAGATGCAGATGGGCGCGGCTGATGCCTGCAGCGATCAGTTTTGCCATTTTCAGAACAAGATTTAAACGGGTATTCTGAAGGACGGTAAACTCCATAAAACCGCTGATGTTCACAATGCCTGTAATATGGATGTCGCCAACAGGAGGCAAATCTTTCTTTACACCCGCCCCCGGTTTCACCGGGCCGTCGCCGATTTGGATCATGCCGACGCTCTTCATTTTTCCAAGGCAGGCATCGACGGCAATGATGAAGGGGTCGTGGTGCTTTTGATAAATCCTTTCAATATTTTCTTCCAGGTTTAAAGCATGGACCGGCTTATCCAGCGTTCCGTATACGTTGAAGCAGGCCAGGCCTGTTTCTTCCAGAAAAGTGCCCGTTAAAGGCCCGAGCGAGTCCCCGGTGGAACGGTCGGTGCCGATGCAGACCACCACCAATTCCCGGTTTATGCTTTTCGGAAGTGCTGATAAAATATGGTTGGATATGATTTCTTTTGCCAGAACATCATCATGAAATACCTTGATACGATTGCCGCCGAATTCCAATTGTCCTTTTCTCAGATTCATATCAGCCACTCCCTCTTTGTAATAGTACCAGTATACGGAAAATCAAAAAAATCTATACATTAACATATCTCTTTTTTGATACCCGCAACCGGCAGTTTTACACATGATTCAGCCGCCAATCAAAAAGGTAATTTTTGAAAAGCGGAGCCGGTTGTCGAGCAAGCGCGGTTTTTTTGTTACAATAACGTTAAAAGAAATGAAGGTTGGTGGAATATGGGCCATTTTGAGACATATCTCAAACACCTCACATCCAAGTGGTTAAATGAAAATACATGGATCGGAATCGGGGAGACAGTACTGAAGATGATTGTGGTGCTGCTTGTCGCATCACTGGTCATTAAATTCGGCAAAAAGGCGATCGGCAAAATTTTTGCAGTCCGCGCCAAAGCCCCTCTCCGGTTTTCAGAGCGGCGCGAGGCCACATTGTTGCGGCTGATGGTGAACACATTGACCTATCTCGTCTGGTTTGTTACCATTGTCACGATTTTGTCCATTCTCGGCATCAATGTCCAGGGGCTTCTGGCCGGTGCCGGAATTGTCGGGCTGGCTGTCGGGTTCGGGGCACAAAGCCTTGTAAAAGACGTGATTTCCGGATTCTTTATTATCTTTGAAGACCAGTTTTCGGTCGGCGATACGGTGCAGATCGGGAAATACGAAGGCGTTGTGGAAGAAATCGGGCTCAGGACAACAAAAATCAAAAACTGGACCGGCGAATTATACATCATTCCGAACGGCAATATTTCCGAAGTCACCAATTTGTCCATTCATAACAGCGTCGCCGTTGTGGATGTCCGTATTCCGTACGAAGAGGATATCGACAAAGCGGAAGCGGCCATTCAGGAAATACTGGTGTCATTTGCGGGAGAGCACGAAGAAGTTGTGTCAGAGCCTGAACTGTTGGGCGTCCAGCAGCTCGGCACCACGGATGTTACGCTCAGGGTGGTGGCGGAAACCCTCCCGATGGCACACTGGTATATTGCGAGAGTGTTGAAAAAAGAAATTAAAAAAGCATTGGACGAAAATCGCATCCATGCACCTTATCCTAAAATGGTGACTTATTCCCGTACTGAGAAAGAAGAGACATTAGCCGGCCAATTTCTAAAGGGGGATGAACATGGAAGATAAAAATTTCGGGTTGTATGATATTGTGGAAATGAAAAAGCAGCATCCGTGCGGCACAAACCGCTGGAAAATCATCCGGATGGGGGCGGATATCCGCATTAAATGTGAAGGATGCGGACACAGCGTGCTGCTGCCGCGCAGGGAATTTGTCCGCAAACTGAAAAAAATCCTCGTCAAGCACGAAGAAGCATAGCCCTTTTACGGGTGTCTTTTTTTGGGAGCCGGGGTGCGGTTAAGTAAGGCCGGCAAACGAAAAATGTTAACCGGGCGCATCCAGCGGCACCCTGGGGGTTTTTGATACGGCCGGGAAAAACTTGAAAGATACGAGAATGTTTGAAGGAGTGGACATAAAATGGCGTTAACAGCCGGAATTGTCGGTTTGCCGAATGTCGGAAAATCGACTTTATTTAATGCGATCACAAAAGCTGGGGCCGAATCTGCGAACTATCCGTTTTGTACGATTGACCCGAATGTCGGCATGGTGGAAGTGCCGGACGAACGGCTGGAAAAATTAACAGAACTGTACCATCCGAAAAAAACGGTGCCGACCACTTTTGAATTTACGGATATTGCCGGGATCGTCAAGGGCGCGAGCAAAGGGGAAGGGCTCGGGAACAAGTTTCTTTCCCATATCCGCCAGGTGGACGCAATCTGCCATGTCGTGCGCTGTTTTGAGGACGAGAACATTACACATGTTTCCGGGAAAGTCGATCCGATTGATGATATCGAAACAATTAATCTTGAATTGATCCTGGCCGATCTTGAAACGGTGGACAAGCGTATCGGGCGTGTGGAGAAAATAGCAAAACAGAAGGATAAAGAAGCCGTTGCCGAATACGAAGTGCTGGCCAAATTAAAGGCGGCTTTTGAAGCGGAAAAACCGGCGCGGGCGGTGGAACTGACCGAAGACCAGCAAAAAATCGTCAAAGGGTTCCAGCTTTTAACGAGCAAGCCGGTTTTGTATGTGGCCAATGTCGGTGAAGACGACATTCAGGACCCGTCCGCAAACCCGTATGTCGGGAAGGTGCGCGAATATGCCAAACAAGAAGGCGCGGAAGTGATTGTCATATGTGCCCGCATTGAAGAAGAAATTGCCGAGCTGGATGACGATGAGAAAAAAATGTTTTTAACCGAACTCGGCATCCGGGAATCCGGTCTTGACCAGCTGATTAAAGCTGCTTACAGCCTGCTTGGCCTTGCGACTTATTTTACGGCTGGGGAACCGGAAGTCCGCGCGTGGACATTCAAAAAAGGTATGAAAGCCCCGCAATGCGCAGGCATTATCCATTCCGACTTTGAAAAAGGGTTTATCCGGGCTGAAACGGTGTCGTATGAAGATTTAATCGAATATGGCAGCGTGGCAGCTGCAAGAGAAGCCGGAAAAGTGCGCCTGGAAGGAAAAGACTACGTTGTCCAGGACGGCGATGTCATGCATTTCAGGTTTAATGTATAACAGGACTTTTGGACGAATATTCGAATTGTATTGAAAAAATTCAAATCATCCGTTAAAATAAATATCAGTCGAATATTTTCCTTCGGGGCAGGGTGCAATTCCCGACCGGCGGTGATGAGGAAACTCAAAGCCCGTGACCCGTATTCTCCGGAATGCGGTGGATTTGGTGAAATTCCAAAGCCGACAGTAACAGTCTGGATGGGAGAAGGATCAGGCGTTTATTGGAACGCGTATTTCATTATGCCGTTTTGCCCCGCACATCTTCGTGCGGGTTTTTTGTTTTCACGGGTGTATGTTGGCGGAAATTGAATACAGGAGGCATGAAAGGATTGCAAAAAGAAGATTATATGCAGCTTGCACTCCAATTGGCCGAAAGTGTGGCCGGGCAGACTTCCCCGAATCCCCCGGTTGGAAGTGTCGCCGTGAAAAACGGCACGATCGCCGGGATGGCGGCCCACTTAAAGGCAGGAGAAAAACATGCGGAAAGGCTTGCAGTGGAACAGGCCGGGCCGCTAGCAAAGGGCGCTGAAGTTTTTGTGACGCTGGAGCCGTGTACCCATTACGGAAAGACGCCGCCGTGCGCAGATTTTTTAATTGAAAAAGGCATCAAAAAAGTATATATCGCTGCATTGGACCCCAATCCGCTTGTCGCAGGCAAAGGAATAGAAAAGCTCAGGCAAGCCGGCGTAGAAGTGGAAACCGGGGTATTGAAGGAACAAGCGGAAAGGTTGTACCGCCCTTTTTTCCACTTTATTCAAACGAAAACACCGTTTGTCACTGTCAAAACCGCCATGACGGCAGACGGAAAAATTGCAGCTGAAACCCGTGACAGCAAATGGATCACAAGTGAAGAAGCAAGGCGTGATGCCCGCTGGTTAAGAAGCAGGCATGATGCAATACTTGTCGGCATACAAACCGTTCTCCAAGATAACCCCCTTCTCACCGCACGTTTGCCCCATTCCGGGAAAAATCCTATTCGCATTGTATTAGACACCCATTTGCGCATCCCGCCGGAAGCGAAAGTGCTAAACGGCGATGCGCCAACCATTATTTTTTGCGGAAGCGATGCACCAAAAGAAAAAGAACAATGTCTGAAGCAGCTTAATGCCGAAGTGGCCCGCATGCCGCATGCCCGCCTCTTGATCCGTGACGTGTTAGCGGCGCTCGGAAAAAAAGGCATGATGACTTTACTCGTCGAAGGCGGCGCGGCGGTAAACAGCTCATTTTTAAAAGAAGGCGCAGTGCAGCAGTATATTTTTTACATTGCCCCGAAAGTGGTCGGCGGGCAAAACGCGCCGTCCCCTTTCGGCGGACACGGGTTTGGCAAGGTGGCCGATGCTTTGCCGCTCCGGTTTGAAAAAGTGGAACAGATCGGGCCGGATTTAAAAATTACGGCTGCCGTCCAAAAGGGGGTGCCGGAGCATGTTTACAGGAATTATTGAAGAAACCGGCATATTGAAACGTGTGGAAAGAGGCCCCCGCTCCCTTAAGCTTGCCGTACAGGCCAGGACGGTTCTCCAAGATGTACGGCTTGGCGACAGCATTGCAGTGAACGGTGTTTGCTTAACCGTCACATCCTATACGCCAAATGCATTTACGGCTGATGTCATGCCTGAAACATTTTTCAGCACGGCATTGGCCGGGCTGAACATCGGCAGCAAGGTCAACCTTGAACGGGCAATGGCTGCAGGCGGGCGGTTCGGCGGGCATTTTGTCACAGGGCATGTTGATGGCACGGGCACGGTCTGTTTGAAACAAAGGATGGAAAATGCCGTTTATATCACGATTTCTGTTCCCTCCTCCCTGTCCGCCTTTCTGATCCCAAAAGGCTCGGTTGCACTCGACGGCACCTCCCTGACTGTGTTCGGGGCTGCGGACGGGCAATTAACCGTTTCATTGGTGCCGCATACGCAGCAGCATACGATATTGCCGGAAAAAAAGATTGGCGATGCCGTGAATATTGAATGCGATATTTTGGCCAAGTATATGGCAGGGCTGTTCAGGAACGGAGAACGGGCGGAAAAAGAGAGCGGCATGATGGCGCTCTTAAAAGACCAAGGTTTTATGTAAACAAAGGGGTGAAAAACTTGTTTCATACCATTGAAGAAGCAGTAGAAGACTTAAAGGCCGGAAAAGTCGTGATTGCCGTCGATGATGAAAATAGGGAAAACGAAGGTGATTTTATCGGCCTTGCGGAAAAAGCGACACCGGAAATGATCAATTTGATGGCCAAAGCAGGACGCGGGCTCATCTGTGCACCGATTACGGCGGAAAAAGCACGGCAGCTCGATCTTTACCCGATGGCACGGCAAAATACCGACAGCCATGAAACGGCCTTCACCGTGAGCATTGACCATGCTGCCACCCGGACCGGCATCAGCGCATTTGAACGTGCCAAAACGGTCCGGCACCTGGCAGAAGACGCGGTAAAAGCCGAAGACTTTCACCGGCCGGGGCATATTTTCCCGTTAGTGGCCAAAGCAGGCGGCGTCCTGGAACGGTCCGGCCATACGGAAGCAGCCGTTGACCTGGCAAAACTGGCAGGCGCAAATCCGGCCGGCGTGATATGCGAAATCATGAATGAAGACGGCACGATGGCACGACTCCCTCAACTGGAGGAAATGGCCAAAAAATTTGGCATCAAACTGGTGACGATCCAATCGTTAATCGAGTACAGAAAAAAACATGAGAAACTGATTCAAAAAGAAGCGGAAATCACGCTGCCGACGCGTTACGGCACGTTCCGGGCTGCCGGCTACAAAGATTTGCTGTCAGGGGGAGAACATGTTGCCCTTATAAAAGGGGAAGTCAACAGCGAAGAGCCGGTGCTGGCAAGGATCCATTCCGAATGCCTGACCGGTGATTGCTTCGGTTCCCTCCGTTGCGACTGCGGCCCGCAGCTTGCCCGGAGCCTAGCGCGGATTGAAAAAGAAGGGCGCGGTGTCCTCGTTTATATGCGGCAGGAAGGGCGGGGGATCGGGCTTCTGAATAAATTGAAAGCTTACCGGCTGCAGGAAAAAGGATTGGACACAGTGGAGGCCAACCGACGGCTTGGATTTCCGGCAGATATGCGCGACTACTGCATCGCTGCGCAAATTTTAAAAGATCTCGGGGCAACACAAGTCCGGCTTTTAACAAACAATCCTGATAAAGTGGAGGCATTAACGCGTTACGGTATCCGAATTGCGGAAAGAGTGCCGGTTGAAATCGCACCTGTCCGTGAAAATGAAGGATATTTGCGTACGAAAGCGGAAAAAATGGGGCATTTGCTGCATATATAGGAGGAGATCAAATGGGACAAGTATTTGAAGGCAATCTGGTTGGAACCGGCTTAAAAATCGGCATGGTTGCTGCCCGCTTTAATGAATTCATTACAACAAGGCTTGTAAGCGGGGCAAAGGATGCATTATTAAGGCATGGCGTTAAAGAAGAAGCAATTGATCTTGCCTGGGTACCGGGCGCGTTTGAAATCCCGCTGGCGGCAAAAAAAATGGCAGAAACGGACAAATATGATGCCGTATTGGCACTTGGCGCGGTGATCCGCGGCGCGACCCCGCATTTTGAATATGTAAGTGCAGAAGCGGCAAAAGGAGTCGCCCATGCAAGCCTTTCTACAGAAACACCTGTCATTTTCGGGATTCTGACAACCGACACGATTGAACAGGCGATTGAGCGAGCCGGGACGAAAGCAGGCAATAAAGGCTGGGATGCGGCAGTGAGCGCGATCGAAATGGCGAATGTCATCCGGAAAATAGAAGCATAAATTTGAAAAGGGTGTTATTGCTTTTGATGTAAAAACTTAAGTCCGTTTTATAAAAAAGCCCTTGCGAAAGGAACGTATGTTTGATAAAATAGGGATGTCAGCGATAGCAAAAAGCGGGATGGAGTCTTAAGACAATTGATTTTGCCTGCGGGATATGGTATACTTACGACTTGTGAGTAATGAATGCATGAACCATTGCTCCTTGCCCTTTTGAATAAAAGGGCCGCATAGTCCATAAGGAGGTGACAAACAGATGAGAAAGTACGAAATTATGTACATTATCCGCCCAAATATTGAGGATGAGGCAAAAAAAGCGCTTGTTGAGCGTTTTGACAATGTCCTCAACAACCAGGGTGCGGAAATCATCGAATCGAAAGAGTGGGGAAAACGCCGTCTTGCATACGAGATTCAGGACTTCCGTGATGGTTACTACCATATCATCAACGTGAATGCTGAACCGGTTGCAGTCCAGGAATTTGACCGTCTGGCGAAGATTAATGGTGATATTATCCGCCACATTGTTGTAAGAGAAGAAGAATAATTTTTAACGATAAAACGTTTCACGTGAAACGGATTTTGAATCATGAGAGGGGTTGATTCTGATGTTGAACCGTGTTGTTCTCGTAGGCAGGCTGACAAAAGATCCCGATTTGCGCTATACGCCGAGCGGAGTAGCGGTTGCTACTTTTACCCTGGCTGTAAACCGTACGTTTACAAACCAGCAGGGGGAAAGGGAAGCGGATTTCATCAATTGTGTTGTTTGGAGAAAGCAGGCTGAAAATGTGGCCAACTACTTAAAAAAAGGAAGTCTGGCAGGCGTAGACGGCCGGATTCAGACACGCAACTACGAAGCTCAGGACGGCCGGCGCGTGTATGTCACAGAGGTCGTGGCAGACAGCGTCCAGTTTCTTGAACCGAGAAGTGCGAATCAGGAACGCGGCAGCAGCCAGAATTACGGGAACAACCAAGGGAGTGCTTTCCCGGGGTACAATCAGAATCAAAATCAGTATCAGCGTAATGATTCAAAGCCTGATGAAGATCCGTTCTCAAATGATGGACAACCGATTGACATCTCTGATGATGATCTTCCGTTTTAATGCGGGAAGACCCGTAAAGTTGTGATAAAAAGGAGGGTGAAAAAATGGCAGGTGGACGCAGAGGCGGACGGAAACGCCGGAAAGTATGCTACTTTACAGCGAACCATATTACCCATATCGACTATAAAGATGTGGACTTGCTGAAAAAGTTCATTTCTGAAAGAGGAAAAATTCTTCCTCGTCGTGTAACGGGTACAAGTGCAAAATACCAACGTAAATTGACAACTGCAATCAAACGCGCACGTCAAATGGCGTTGCTTCCTTATGTTGCAGAAGACAAATAAGCAGCGGAAAAAGCAACTGGATTTTTCTTTCAATATATGAATGAAAAAAGACACCCTGTTTTCAGGTTGTCTTTTTTCATTTTATTATCTTTTTGCTTCATGGAATGGTTATGGTAAAATGAGGGGAAATGATGGTTTTTTGAAGGGAGCATGCGTGTGAAAAAAACAAGAATGCTGACAGAAGGGGCGATGCTTGCAGCGGTTTTCGGCGTCATGCTGCTTGTTGCATTGCATGTCCCGGTGATCCGGATAATTGTTCTGGTTTTTCTTCCGCTGCCTTTTATCCTGTTTTGTGCCAAATATCCTTTGCGTTCGATTCTTGTCTTTTGTCTGGTTTGTTTGCTTGTGTCTGCCATTATGGGAACAGTCATGGCAATCCCGATGGCCGTTTTTTTTGGTTGTATTGGATTTGTTATGGGATACGCTATTCAGCTAAAAAAATCAAAATTATTTATATACATAGCTACCAGCCTGGCCTTTTTAGCAGTCACGATCATCGGGCTGTTTGCCGCCCTGAAGTTATTCCATCTGAATATCATCGCGGAAAACTTAAACATCATGCAGCAGTCAATCGAACAGTCGAAATCTCTTGTCAACAGCCTTGGGGAACCACAGGCCTATGAGGACCGGTTTGCGCAAATGGCCGATGTCGCAAGCCAGATGTACTCTGTCTATTTGCCGAGCTTGTTATTGCTTTCTGCCTTTATCGCCGTTTTTGTGCTCATTTCTGTGAACTTTCCAATCGCCAAACGTTTCGGTGTCCCGGTTCCGTCCTTTCAACCTTTCCGCGAAATGCGGCTGCCGGGAAATATCTTATGGTATTTCATTCTGGCAATGGTGGCCAACCTGCTGATGCACGGGGACACGGGCAGCTTCTTTGCAAAAGCGGTTCTGAATCTGATGCTGATTTTCCAAATTCTCATTTTGCTGCAGGGGTACGCTTTTATAAGCTTTGTCAGCCACGAGAAAAAATGGCCAAAAGGGTTACTGGCTTTCGCCGTCATTTTATCAATCATATTCAGCCCGCTGCTTTATCTTGTTATGATATTCGGTATAATGGATTTAGGATTTGATTTCAGGCGGATGATTCAAAAGTGACCCTTTCTTAGTTTCTCAATATAGGAGCTGAAGGTATGCCTTCTTACTACAATAAACGGTTCATGCGCTATCCGTTATACGGCTTAATTGCAGTGTCTCTCATCCTGCTCGGTATTATTTTCTTTTACCACTGGTGGATAACGGCAGCCGGCATTGTTGTGCTCGGGGCGTTATCCTACTGCGCATTTTACGTGGAACAACGGTCGAGCGAAGAAATCGAACGCTATATCTCCAATCTTTCCTACCGGGTCAAACGCGTCGGTGAAGAAGCGCTGATGGAAATGCCGATCGGGATCATGCTGTACAATGAAGATTACATCATTGAATGGACAAACCCGTTTATGGCCTCCTGCTTTAATGAAGACACACTTGTCGGGCGTTCCCTTTATGATGTAGCGGAAGTGCTCGTACCGCTGATTAAGCAGGAAATGCATTCCGAGACGATTAGTCTGAATGAAAGGAAGTACAGGGTTGTCCTGAAACTGGAAGAGCGGCTGCTTTATTTTTTCGACATTACGGAACAGGCCGAAGTCGAGCAGTTGTATGAAGATGAACGGACCGTGATCGCCATTATTTATTTGGACAACTATGATGAAGTGACACAAGGCATGGACGACCAGTCTGTCAGCAGCCTGAACAGTCTCGTGACTTCGATTTTAAACAAATGGACAATGGAGTTCGGCCTGTTTTTTAAACGAATTTCGTCTGATAAATTTATTGCGGTATTTAATGAACGGATTTTGCATGAATTGGAAGACAATAAATTCTCGATTCTTGATGAAGTCAGGGAGGCCACAGCGAAGCAAAACGTGGCGCTGACTTTGAGCATCGGGGTTGGCGCAGGTGTCCCGTCCCTCCCCGAACTTGGGGAGCTTGCCCAATCGAGTCTCGACATTGCCCTCGGGCGCGGTGGTGACCAGGTTGCCATCCGGCAGGCGAACGGAAAAGTGAAATTTTACGGTGGCAAAACAAATCCGGTTGAAAAGCGGACAAGGGTCCGGGCCCGCGTGATTTCCCATGCGCTGCGGGAACTCATGATGGAAAGAGACAAAGTGATGATCATGGGCCACAAATTTCCGGATATGGATGCCATCGGAGCGGCTGTCGGCATCCGGAAAGTGGCGGAAATCAACCAAAAAGACGGCTATATTATTTTAAATCCGAGTGAAACGGACACAAGTGTCAAGCGGCTGCTTGGGGAAATAAAACAGTATCCGGATTTGTATGCCCGCTTCATTACACCGGATGAGGCGCTTGAAATGGCGACGGATGACACATTGCTTGTTGTCGTTGATACGCACAAGCCTTCCCTTGTCATCGATGAACGAATCGTCAGGCGGATTGAAAATGTCGTTGTCATTGACCATCACCGCCGCGGGGAAGACTTTATTAAAAACCCGCTGCTTGTCTATATGGAACCGTACGCCTCTTCGACATCCGAACTTGTAACCGAATTGATGGAATACCAACCGAAAAACGGCAAAATCAATATGCTTGAAGCAACTGCCCTGCTTGCTGGTATAATAGTGGATACAAAAAGTTTTACATTGCGGACAGGCTCACGGACGTTTGATGCAGCATCCTATCTTCGTGCCCAGGGTGCCGATACGGTGCTTGTACAAAAATTTTTAAAAGAAGATTTGCGTTCGTATATCCAGCGCGCCAAGCTTGTGGAAACCGTTAAATTTCCGCTAAACGGCATCGCGGTGGCAAAAGGGAAAAATGAAACCATTTATTCCCCTGTTTTAATGGCGCAGGCTGCCGATACGATTTTAATGATGAACGGCGTCGATGCTTCTTTTGTCATCGGACGGCGCAGCGAGAATGAAGTGGGGATCAGCGCAAGGTCGCTTGGAAGCGTCAATGTGCAAATCATTATGGAAACGCTGGATGGCGGCGGGCACCTTTCCAATGCAGCCACCCAGATGAAAAATATAACGGTTGATGAGGCAGAAGAAAAGCTCATTCAAGTGATAGAAGAGTATATGGAAGGGAGTCAGCAATCATGAAGGTCATATTCCTGAAAGACGTAAAAGGCAAAGGAAAAAAAGGAGACATTAAAAATGTGGCGGATGGTTATGCCCACAATTATTTGTTCAAAAACGGGGCGGCAATAGAAGCGACGCCTGCCAATCTGAAAAGCATGGAAGCCCAAAAACGGAAAGAAGAAAAACTGGCGCAGGAAGAACTGGAAGAAGCCAAAAAATTAAAAGAGAAACTTGAGAACATAACGGTTGAAATCAAAGCCAAATCGGGCCAGGACGGGCGACTGTTCGGCTCGGTTACAAGCAAACAAATCTCTGAACAACTGAAAAAAAGCTTCCAGATTCAGGTGGATAAAAGAAAAATAGAGCTGCCGGATGCGATCCGCACTTTGGGTTACACGAAAGTGCCGGTCAGATTACATCATAACGTAACGGCAGTGCTCAATGTCCACGTTTCCGAATAGAAACGTATTTTACCAGCTTTCTTTTTGTTTTCCGCGTGTTAAAATAATAGTACGTGCAGAAAAATGTGATCCATTTTATCGTGATCACATTTTTTCTATTTGGAATAAGTGTGCGGTTCTCTTACGGCAAACGGGTTACCGGTTAAACTGCCATTCTCCCCGGCATGCTTATGTTTGGTGCCGGAACTGGATGATTTAGGATAAAATGGAGGATTCAAAATGAATGAATTGCAAGACCGCATTCCCCCCCAAAATATTGAGGCGGAACAGGCAGTGCTTGGTGCCATTTTTTTGGAGCCTTCTGCATTTATAACAGCTTCGGAAATTTTGACGGCAGAGGATTTTTACCGGAATGCCCATCAAAAAATTTTCCAGGTGTTTGCGAAGCTGAATGATGCCGGCAAGGCAGTCGATCTTGTAACAGTGGCGGAAGAATTATCAGCCACCCGGCAGCTTGAAGATGCAGGCGGCCTCTCTTATTTGAGCGAACTGGCCGCAAGCGTTCCGACAGCGGCCAATATCGCTTACTATGCCGGAATTGTAGCTGAGAAAGCTTTGCTCAGGCGCCTGATTCGGACTGCCACCCATATTGCCCAGGAAGGCTATACGCGGGAAGACGATGTCGATGAACTGCTTGATGAAGCCGAACGCAGCATTATGGAAGTGGCCCAGCGCAAAAATGCCGGCGATTTTAAACATATCAAAGATGTCCTTGTCAGCACATATGATAACATCGAAATGCTCCATAACCGGAAAGGCGACGTCACCGGGATACCGACAGGGTTTTACGAGCTTGACCGGATGACAGCCGGTTTCCAGCGCAATGATTTGATTATTGTGGCGGCGCGCCCGTCTGTCGGGAAAACGGCATTTGCCCTCAATATCGCGCAAAACGTCGGCACGAAGACAGAGGAAAATGTGGCGATCTTTAGCCTTGAAATGGGCGCTGAACAACTTGTCATGCGGATGCTGTGCGCGGAAGGCAATATCGATGCCCAGCGGCTCCGGACCGGGGCGCTGACAGACGAAGACTGGCGGAAACTGACGATGGCAATGGGAAGCCTCTCTAATTCCGGCATTTATATTGATGATACCCCTGGAGTAAGGGTAACGGAAATCCGCTCGAAATGCCGGCGCCTGAAACAAGAGCACGGGCTTGGCATGGTGGTCATCGACTATTTGCAGCTGATTCAAGGAAGCGCCCGTTCCCGGGAAAACCGGCAGCAGGAAGTTTCTGAGATTTCAAGATCGCTGAAGGCGCTGGCGCGTGAACTTGAAGTGCCGGTCATTGCCCTTTCCCAGCTTTCCCGGGGCGTCGAACAACGGCAGGATAAGCGCCCGATGATGAGCGATATTCGTGAATCGGGAAGCATTGAACAAGATGCTGATATCGTGGCTTTTCTGTACAGGGAAGACTATTATGAACAGGACACGGAGAATAAAAACATCATTGAAATCATTATTGCGAAGCAGCGGAACGGCCCGGTCGGCACCGTCCAGCTCGCTTTTATAAAAGAGTACAATAAATTTGTGAACCTGGAACGGCGGTTTGACGATGCGCCTGTTCCGGCATAGCAAGTATCGATATGAAGCTTTTCCTTTTCGGGGAAAGGCTTTTTTTGTGCGTTTTACGAATAAAAATGCTGAAAAAATATATAAATGTTCGGATTTACATTGACTGTTGGCGGTTTAAGCTGGTAAAATGATGGATGGAAATCATGATTTGTAAAATATGCGGAGGTGCACTCAATGTCGTCAGTTGTCGTGGTAGGTACACAATGGGGGGACGAAGGAAAGGGAAAAATTACCGACTTCCTCTCTGAAAATGCGGAAGTGGTGTCCCGCTATCAGGGCGGGAATAACGCGGGCCATACCATCCGTTTTAATGGGGAAACGTATAAACTACATTTGATTCCGTCGGGGATTTTTTATAAAGACAAAATTTGTGTTATCGGAAACGGTGTCGTCGTCGATCCAAAGGCGCTCGTCGAGGAACTGGATTATCTGAACGGACGGGGTATTTCAACGGAAAACTTGCGCATCTCCAACCGTGCGCACGTCATTCTGCCTTACCATATTAAACTGGACGGTGCAGAAGAGGAACGGAAAGGCAGCAATAAAATCGGCACGACGAAAAAAGGGATCGGCCCGGCGTATATGGATAAAGCAGCAAGGACCGGTATCCGGATTGCTGATCTGCTTGATTACGAAGAATTCAAAGAAAAACTGACGCGCAATCTTGAGGAAAAAAACCGTCTGTTTGAAAAAATATACGAAACGGAAGGCTTTACGCTGGAAGAAATTTTGGAGCCTTATTACGAATACGGCCAGCGCTTTAAACAATATGTCTGCGATACGTCGGTTGTTTTAAACGACGCGCTTGATGCGGGCAAACGCGTCCTTTTTGAAGGGGCGCAAGGGGTCATGCTCGATATTGACCAGGGAACTTATCCGTTTGTCACATCATCCAACCCGATTGCCGGCGGCGTCACAATCGGTTCCGGTGTCGGCCCGTCGAAAATCAACCATGTTGTCGGCATTGCCAAGGCTTATACGACACGTGTTGGCGATGGCCCGTTCCCGACAGAGCTTTTGGATGAAACCGGCGACCGGATCCGCGAAACCGGACATGAATACGGCACAACGACAGGAAGAGCGCGCCGTGTCGGCTGGTTTGACAGTGTTGTCGTCCGCCATGCGCGCCGGGTGAGCGGCCTGACAGACTTGTCCGTAAACCTGCTCGATGTACTGACCGGCATTGAAACGTTGAAAATTTGTGTCGCCTACCGCTATAAAGGGAAAGTGCTTGAAGCGTTCCCGGCCAGCTTAAAAGTGCTGGCTGAATGCGAACCGGTTTACGAAGAACTGCCGGGCTGGACGGAAGATATTACCGGCTGCCGTTCCCTTGATGAGCTCCCGGACAATGCCCGCCATTACCTAGAGCGCATTTCCCAACTGACCGGGGTTCCCCTTTCCATGTTTTCCGTCGGTCCGGACCGCCTGCAGACGATTGTGGTGCAAAGTGTCTGGCGGGTGTGACGGAAAACCCGGACGAATCGGATTTGGGCTGCCGGAAAAACGGTAGTGGAACCACGTCGAAAAGAAAACCGATGAAAAAGCATCATCGGGTGAGGTTGCTAAAAGCGATTTTCATCCCAGAATGTCCACTAGAACGGAAAAAACGGCGAGATCCCATAAAAGGGGTTTCTCGCCGTTTTTATATTGTTTTAAAGTGGGTCATGATTTTCCATCTTTTACGGCGGCCATGCTTGAAAATGAACATTTGCTGAAATTTCAATTGCCATTCACTTAAAAAATTTGTAGAAATGTGTTGCAAAATGGATGATAGATATGATAACATTACTTCTGTTGTTACAAAATGCACAATGGTCCCGTGGTGTAGCGGTTATCACGCCTGCCTGTCACGCAGGAGATCGCGGGTTCGATTCCCGTCGGGACCGCCATTTTTAATTATACATATTTGTTTTCGGTTCGGGCCCGGTAGCTCAGTCGGTAGAGCAAAGGACTGAAAATCCTTGTGTCGGCGGTTCGATTCCGTCCCGGGCCATTTACTAAAAAGCACTGCGATGACTTAGACTCTCGTAGTGCTTTTTTATTATATGGCTCTTCTAACCCGCCAGAATGGAAAACAGGATGCAAGCCGTATCCCCCGGCACTCTTGATAGATATTACCAGGGGGCATGGTTTCAGTAGAATTGGACAATTTTTATGCAAGTAAGTTAAAATTGTAATAGTATGGCTGCTGGAAGCTGCCTGTGAATCCTTTGATACAGAGCAGCAATGCTTCTGGATTTCCAGGGGCATTGCTGTTCGCCATGATGCGGGGAAAATGAGATTTTTTAGGAACATAAAGACTAAAGATGATAGAAAGTTGTAGATAGATGTCAATCAATGAGAATGGCGCATTTTAAATGAAGGAGTATGGACGATGGATAAAAAAATTTTGGTCGTGGATGATGAAAAACCGATTGCCGATATTTTGCAGTTTAATTTAACAAAAGAGGGTTATACGGTGTATTGCGCTTATGACGGTGAGGAAGCATTGGAAAAGGTGGAAGAGGTGCAGCCGGATTTAATTGTCCTTGATATTATGCTGCCGAAGCGGGATGGCATGGAAGTGTGCCGCGAAGTGCGGAAAAAATACAATATGCCGATCATTATGGTAACGGCAAAAGATTCGGAAATTGATAAAGTGCTCGGCCTTGAGCTCGGTGCCGATGATTATGTCACAAAACCTTTCAGCACCCGTGAACTGATTGCCCGTGTCAAAGCGAATTTGCGGCGGCACCAGCAGACGCCCGCGGCTCCGGGTGAGGAAGAGGAATCCAATGAAATTGCGATCGGTTCACTTGTCATTCATCCGGATGCTTATGTCGTCTCAAAACGCGGCGAGACGATTGAACTGACGCACCGCGAATTTGAGCTGCTCCACTATCTGGCGAAGCATATCGGGCAAGTGATGACGCGTGAGCACTTGCTTGAAACCGTGTGGGGTTATGACTATTACGGCGATGTCCGGACAGTGGACGTAACGGTCAGACGGCTCCGCGAAAAAGTGGAAGATAACCCGAGCCACCCAGAGTGGATTGTGACAAGGCGCGGTGTCGGCTATTATTTGCGCAACCCTGAACAGGAGTAGCCAAATGAATAAGGTGAAATTCTTCCAGTCTATTCACTTTAAGTTTGTCCTGATTTATATTCTGCTGATCGTCGTCGCGATGGAGATTATTGGGGTGTATTTTATCAATAAGCTGGAAAACCAGCTCGAGACGAATTTTAAAAAATCGATATACGACCAGGTCAATGTGCTTGAATACAGTATTGAAGACCTGTTGACGAAAAAGCAGAACCAGGCGGCGGATATTACGTTAAAAGTGAGGAAAGTACTGGGCGATTTTAAAAGCACGGATGTATCTGAAATCCGGCTGATCGACGCGCACAGCGGCGTTATTTTGGGTACTTCTTCCAATGACCAGAGCATTGTCGGCCAAAAAACAACCGAAGATATTGTCAAAAGCGTCCGTGTAACCGGCCAGCCGGAAGACCAGATTTATTTGGACAAGCAGACTGGCGACCGAATGTGGGTGCTGGCTTCCCCGATTAAAGCAAATGGTGAGCTGATCGGAATCATTTACCTTGTCTCCAAAATTGAAACGGTTTACCGCCAGGTGCAGGCGATTAACCAGATTTTTATGACAGGGACGGTTATTGCCGTACTGGTTACAGCCCTGCTTGGCATCATTACCGCACGCACGATTTCAAAGCCGCTCAGTGAGATCCGCAAGCAGGCGATGGCGATGGCACGCGGCAATTTTGCCCGGAAAGTCAAAGTGATCGGGAATGATGAGATCGGACAGCTCGCTTATTCGTTTAACCATATGACAAAAAAGCTGCAGGAGGCGCAGGCCAGCACGGAAGGCGAGAGAAGAAAACTCGACTCCATCCTGACCCATATGACAGACGGTGTAATTGCGACCGACCGGAGAGGAAGGATTATTTTAATTAACGAGCCGGCTGCCGAGATGCTGGATGTTTCACGTGAAACAGTGCTTTCCCAGCCGCTTATATCGGTTTTAAAAATTGAGAATGAACATAAGTTTGATGATTTATTGACAGAGCAGGATTCCGTTATCCTTGACTTCAGTACGGATGAAGAACCGTATATTTTACGAGCGAATTTTTCGGTGATTCAAAATGAAGCCGGTTTTGTCAGCGGCCTGATTACGGTTTTGCACGATGTCACCGAGCAAGAGAAAATTGATATGGAACGCCGCGAATTTGTGGCCAATGTGTCCCATGAATTGAGAACGCCGCTGACCACGATGAGAAGCTATTTGGAAGCTTTAACAGACGGGGCATGGAAAGATGAGAAAATTGCACCGCAGTTTTTAGGCGTGACGCAAAATGAAACGGAACGAATGATCCGGCTGGTGAATGATTTGCTGAAGCTTTCAAAAATGGACAGCAAAGACGAACATTTAAATAAAGAGTGGGTCAATTTTGTGGAGTTTTTCCACCATGTCATTGACCGGTTTGAAATGGCAAAGCAGCAGAATGTCACGTTCAAACGCAAGTTGCCGAATACGGAAATTTTTGTGGAAATCGATGAAGATAAAATGACCCAGGTGTTGTACAACATTATATCCAATGCGTTGAAGTACTCCCCTGAAGGTGGCCAGATTACGTTTAAGCTGAGGGAACTGAACGAAAAAATTGAAGTCAGCATTTCTGACCAGGGTGTAGGCATCCCGAAAGAAAACGTAAAGAAAATTTTCGAGCGCTTTTACCGTGTTGATAAAGCGCGCAGCCGCAAACTCGGCGGAACAGGGCTCGGCCTTGCAATTGCAAAAGAAATGGTGGAAATGCACGGCGGAAGCATTTGGGCAAGCAGTAAAGAAGGAAAAGGAACGACCATTTACTTTACCCTTCCCTACGAACCGGCACAAGAGGATGAGTGGCTATGAGTCTTGAAAAAGCAAAAACCATCATATTGACGTTGCTCGTGCTTCTGAGCTTGTTGTTAACGTGGCTGATCTGGAACAACCAGCCGAATTATGACTTGCTCAACTTAAAAGATCTGGACAATATCGCGATTGCAAAGGAAAAAAAGGTGCCCGGCATCATCCTCCCTGACAAAGTACTTTACCATGAGAATGACGGAACAACCGGCACGGTTCATGACGGGGAAATTTCACGGGTGATGAATCTGCTTCGAACATGGACATTTGATATGAGCAGCTCTCGCCTGTTGCAAAAAAAAGACCTGTATAATTTAATGTACGGAAAAAACAGGATTGAATTGGACTTTCCGGCCCCTGTCCCGTTCAGTGTCTATCAATCGGTCCTGAACTTTGCCAATAAAAAAGTGCCGGATGCCGATTTTGACCATATTGTTATCGAATTAAACAAAGGAACCAAAAACTTAAACCATGTTTATTTTATTTCAACGGCGTCCAATAAAGTATATGAGGCAAGCACAGATCAAAAATCCATTCAGGTGTTCATTTCAAAACTGAACGACAACAAATCTTTGTACAAGCCGTATACTGCCTTTGCCCTTTCCGGCCCGAGAAGAATCTACCTGCCTGCCGGAAATCCGGTGGTGAACCAGTACAAATATGCGACAACCGATATTGAAATTGATAAATTTAAAAAAGCGCTGTTTGCCGATCCAAACTTTGTAAAGAAAGTGGCGGGGGAATATACAAACGGTATCAGCCTGTTGCGGACAGATGAATCCAATAAAGTCTTAACCTTCGTGAATCCAGGGGAAGACATCGGGTACAGCTCCGATCCAAACCATCTGCTGACGCGGGCCATTGATTTTATTAACCAGCACAGCGGCTGGACGGACCAGTACCAGTATTTCGAAATCAATGAGCGGGAAAATGAAGTCACGTTCCGGCTTTTTAAAGACGGCTATCCTGTTTTTAACGATGACGGCATGGCGGAGATCCGGGAATACTTGGGCAAATCGGAAATTTACAAGTATGTCCGCCCGTACTTCAACCTGTCGCTCAACCTGACGTTAAAACCGGCTGCTGTTAAACTCCCGCCGGCTCAGGATGTAATCGCCGGCTTGCAGACAAACCCTTCCGTTCAAATGAACAAGGTGAGAGATATTGCAGTCGGGTACCGTTTACAAAAAGACAGTGACGATATCCTTTCGCTGCAGCCGGCCTGGTATTATTGCGAAGACGGAATTTGGAAAATGGCAGGGGGGGATGAAGATGGACTGGAGTAAAACAAAAACAATCTTTATTCTTGTTTTCTTGGTGCTTGATATTTACCTTTCCTGCCA
This sequence comes from Weizmannia sp. CD-2023, assembly GCF_036225245.1. Lineage (NCBI taxonomy): Bacteria > Bacillati > Bacillota > Bacilli > Caryophanales > Bacillaceae > Heyndrickxia > Weizmannia sp. CD-2023. The sequence continues at coordinate 25,910 of NZ_JARTJQ010000003.1, read as the reverse complement.
GTTGTATTTCAAACATGTCAAAAATCAGTATGAAGTCATTGGCAGCCCGACAGCGGAACAAAGCTTAAAGGCTGCAAACATTACGTTCGTGAACCTGCCGAAAGGAAAGGCAAAACGGCCGTATATCAGCGCGGAAGAAAAAGTATTTACCGCAAAAGACTTGAAAAAATTGAAAAACCAGCAGGCGGAAATCGTGAACGGGTATCAACTCAGTTCCGCTTTTGATAAGCCGGTGAAATTGGGAACAAAAATCAAAACGGACCAGCTGGAGGCGGTTATTCAAGAAAATATGCTTTACGGCAGCCGCTATAAACTGTGGAACTATGATAAAGACTTGAATCAGGCCGTCTTTTATGAGACATATAACGGAAAAATGATTTTTAATAATAAGAACGCGAAATTGACCGTGTATTTAAATGACCAGAATGAAATCATTTCCTATGACCAGACGTATTTGACCAATATTAAAATCTACCGAGAAGAAGAAGAGACATTGTCGGCGGTAAAGGCGGTGGAAGCCTTATATAAGAAAGGAACGCTGAAACCGAACAGCAAAGTGACGAAGGCGGAACTCGGTTACTATACGAGGGTGCCGGAACTCCAGGTGCTTGTGCCGACATGGCATTTTACAGTAAAACACGGGAATGAAACAGAGCAATTATTTATCAATGCATTTGAAGGTCAGGTCAACGAAATGGAAAATGCACAATAATTTTGGAGAGGATACGATGGGGATGCAATTTAGTGTACTTGCGAGCGGAAGCACGGGAAATGCGATCTATGTGGAGACAGAGCAGCATGCTTTTTTAGTGGATGCCGGTTTAAGCGGAAGGCAAATGGAACAGCTTTTCGGACAGATTGGCCGCAATATTGCCGATTTAAGCGGAATCCTTGTTACGCATGAACACAGTGACCATATTAAAGGAATCGGGGTGCTGGCACGGAAATACAAGCTCCCGATTTATGCCAATGACAAAACATGGTCGGCGATGGAAGGCATGATTGGAGAGATTCCAACAGATTTGAAGTTTTCATTCGGGATGGAATCTGTCCAATCGTTCGGAAGCCTTGAGATTGAGTCATTCGGCGTTTCCCACGATGCCGTCCAGCCGATGTTTTATATTTTTCATGAAGGCAGCAAAAAATTGGTCATCATTACGGATACAGGTTATGTCAGCGATCGGATGAAAGGGACGATTTCCAATGCGGACATTTTTGTTTTTGAAAGCAACCACGATGTGGAAATGCTCCGGATGGGAAGGTACCCGTGGAGTGTAAAACAGCGCATTTTGAGCGATGTCGGGCATGTGTCGAATGAAGATGCCGCACTTGCGATGAGCGAAGTGATCGGGGACCGGACAAAACGAATATACCTTGCCCATTTAAGCAAAGATAACAATATGAAAGACCTCGCGCGGATGGCGGTTTCCCAAACGCTTCAGGAACAGGGCCTGGCGGTCGGCGAAACGTTTTCATTATATGATACGGATCCGAAAATTCCAACGGCCTTAACAGCTGTTTAACCAGAGCAATCCGGTGGCAGAATCTGTCGCTGTGGGGCCCGCCGCCAACAACCGGGGCAGCGTTTAATCGGCAGGCGGGCCATATTTTTTTTTATTTTGGCGCTTGATTTTTAGTAATTTTTAATTATCAGCCATTATAATGGAATCAGAACGGGCAAAAAAGAGCTCCTTCATCTAACTTCTATTTTCCTCATCAGTACAGAAAGGGTGGTGCGCAATGGGATATTATGATGATCAGGACGGCCAACGGCGTGGAAAAGAAAACAGGCGGAGCGGCGGAAAATTTGGTTATTTTCTTTCCGGGCTGATTGGCGTGATTGTGGGGGCGCTTGTGGTAGCCCTTCTTTTTCCAAATATTTTTGGAAAAACGAACTCAGACTCTTCTGCGGTAGATTCAAATTCTGTGGCAAATACCAGCACGTCAACGGCAAAAACAACGAAAACCGTCTCGTTAAAGGTGACAACCGATATTACAAAAGCAGTGGAAAAGACGGAGAAAGCGGTTGTCGGCGTCTCAAACATTCAAAAACAAAGTATTTGGTCTGATGATATGTTTGGGCAGGACTCAAAATCTTCTTCCTCTTCTTCTCAGGAAGCCGGATCCGGTTCCGGGATTATTTACAAAAAAGCCGGTGATAAAGCTTATGTCGTCACCAATTACCATGTGATTGAAGGGGCAAATGCGCTGGAGGTGACCTTATCGAACGGGAAAAAGCTTTCTGCCAAACTTGTCGGCGGCGATAAATATACGGATCTGGCCGTTCTACAAATAGACGGCAGCAATGTGACAACGGTTGCCCAATTCGGTGATTCGGATGCATTAAAACTTGGAGAATCTGTCATTGCGATCGGTAACCCGCTTGGTGAAGAATTTGCCGGATCTGTTACAGAAGGGATTGTTTCCGGGTTGAATCGGACTGTTCCGGTGGATATCGACGAAGATGGAACGGAAGATTGGCAGGAAGAAGTTATTCAAACCGATGCTGCGATCAACCCTGGCAACAGCGGTGGTGCTTTAATCAATATTTCCGGCCAGGTTGTCGGGATCAACTCCATGAAAATTTCAAATGAGTCGGTTGAAGGCATCGGATTTTCGATTCCAATTAATTCAGCAAAACCGGTCATTCACCAGTTGGAAACAAAAGGGAAAATTACCCGCCCGGCAATGGGTGTCGGGATTGTAAACGTCTCGGATATCTCGGCTTACCAGCAGCAGGAAACGTTAAAATTGCCTACCAATGTGACGACCGGCGTTGTGATTGGCTCTATTGAAAACGGGTCCCCTGCCGGTAAAGCCGGTTTGAAAGAATTTGACGTCATTTACAAACTGGACGATCAAAAAATTAACAACACCGTGGAATTAAGGAAATATCTGTATGAGCATAAACAGCCCGGCGATAAGGTGAAAGTGTCGGTATACCGGAACGGCCAGCCGAAAACATTCACATTAACACTCGGGACCGCTTCGGGAAGCAATTAACAAACTGCGGAGGAAAGGCGGAAAGCTTTTCCTTCCTTTTTTTGCGGCATTCAGTTATCAACAGGTCAAAGCGTGCTGCGGATAGCATCCAGAATGAACATTTTGTTGGAAAAGGTTCCTGTACGGGCGGATATTTGTGGAAATTGCTCGAAAAAAAGGTTATAAACAGGCTGTGAATAGCGAAAAATGGTGAAATATATCTTGTATGGAACGGTTATTCCCACACAAAATGTGGATAGTTTCTGTGGATATGTGGATAACCCTTGTCAGTAGCTTGTGGGTAAGGTGGGTGTAAGTTGTGAATATCTCTATCGTTACAGTGGGAAAATTAAAAGAAAAATATTTGAAACAAGGCATTCAGGAATATTTAAAACGTCTTTCCGCTTATGCAAAAGTTGAAATCATCGAAGTAGCGGATGAAAAAGCGTCCGAAATGCTGAGTGCAGCGGAAATGGAGCTGGTAAAGCAGAAGGAAGGCGAGCGGATTCTTGCAAAAATCAGCCCGGACACCTATGTCATCACCCTGGCGATCGATGGGAAAATGAAGTCGTCAGAGGAACTGGCCGATTCACTCGACCGCCTTGCGACATACGGCAAAAGCAAAATAGCCTTTGTGATCGGCGGCAGTCTCGGCTTAAGCCAAGCGGTTCTGCAGCGCGGCAACGAAAGCCTCTCTTTTTCAAAAATGACCTTCCCCCACCAGCTCATGCGGCTCATCTTAGTCGAACAAATTTACCGCGCATTTCGGATTATTAGGGGGGAACCGTATCATAAATAGAGGTAAAAATTGTTGAAGATAAGGTGGAATTTTATTGTCGGAAGCGGGTATTGGCTGTGGATAATCAGTTTCATTATCCGCTTTACGATACAACATGTGGATAAGTATAAAGGTTTTAGATATGTTGACTTCTGTAAAATCGAATTCAAGTTCAATGTTTTTAATGGTTCTTGATTTTCCTGTTTGTTTAATTGTAATTTTATCGATCAATAACTGAAGTAATTGTTTTTGATTTTCTCTTGATGTCTGCTTATAAACGAATAGAAACTTTTCAAGTAACAATTCAATGAGTTCCGGTTGAATAACTTTTGAGTCAGAAGAACTCAAATGTAATGTAATCTCATTTTTCTTCTGTTCTAATTCTCTTTTTTCATTGGAAACCTTTTGTAATCTTTCTTGTAGGATATCTATCGGGAGTGTATTCTTTTCAAAAGCTTCCATATATTTGTCTTGCAATTGCTGGATTTCCAACAAGCGGTTTTCAATTTGTTCTAGTTCTTTATTCAGTTTGTTTAGAGAACTAGCAGAACTTGAATTTGCATCGACCAATACAAACGGATACACGTGTTCATGAAGGAAACGTTGATTCCAATTTTGGATCATCGGATCCAGTCCTTTGCACAACGAGGAGACCGTGGACTTGGAAAACGAAGTCCCGCACAATTCTTCTGTGATTTGGGCGATCTTGCGGGTAGACACTCCGTTTACGACCATTTCCATGAGGGCAAGTACCAGAGCTTGTTCGCCCGTTGATCGCGTTGAAAGAGTTCGGTGGAAAATTCCCCATCCCTTGTCTGCGGCACGCGCAAGGTCAACCGTCCCACCCGAGTCGTCAATTGGCGGGGATAAGACCCTTTCGATAGCCTTTTCACTCCTCTGTGCGCTCATAACGGCCGGCGCCAAGTTGATCCGTTAACTGAGCTTCAAGGATTTGATTCAAGACCTGTTCCAATAGTTTGGCCAGTCGTTGATCTTGCGACAGGAACCCATGCAGAATTTCATCGCTTATAGTAATATATTGTATTGAGCCATAGTTGCTTACCTCCTTTTTGTTTTTGTTTTGGTCAATGTTCATTCTATCAAAGGGAAAGCAACGTGGCTCTTTTTATATTTCCTTTTTACACAATTTTACGGACTCAACCTATAATAGTAAATGTTTGATTGACTGGAAGCTATTTACCTATTACAATATAACTATATTGACCCAGACAATATTTTGGCAGGTGATCAATTGATAGGTTTAGAATACATCCTTGAACTTTATGGTATGCAGCAAATTGAACTGGCCGAAAAGCTTGGAATTAAAAAGCAAAATATTAATCTTTGGATTAAAAGAAAGCAAAAGATCTCCAAAAAACATTTACCTACGTTGGAACAAATTTTTGGCATAGACGCTAAATACTTTTCGAAAGAATTAACTGATTTGGATAAACTGGAGATTCAAAAAGAAAAATTAAAACGGGATTTACAGCCTATTATCACGAAATATGAAGAACAGTTCCTCATTGGGGAAGAAAATGATCTTGTTGAAGTGCCAGTTTATGACAAAGAGGAATTGAATCAAATAGAACACGATATTGAAAAAGCCAAACTAATCGAAAAATTTCGGAACATGCTTAATCGTGCTGAACATCAACCTTATCTCGACACATTTAAATTGGTTCTTGAACTTTTAGATAAGGCACAGCATGAACCGGTTTTCCATAAAACAATAGAAGCTTTAGCGCATTATTTAGAAGTGTTACCAGATTGGGTGTCAACAGGCCCAGAACAAGATGAATTTGAAAGCGAATTATTCGAAGTATTAGATGATTTTAATTACTAGAATTAAAGGAGACTTCATGATGGAAACAGCAAAGATTGGATTCGAAGAAACACTTTGGAAATCTGCTGACAAATTACGTGGAAGCATGGATGCATCCGAATATAAACACGTAGTCTTAGGATTGATTTTCTTAAAATACATTTCTGATAAGTTTGAAATGAAGTATAACGAGTTAGTTGAAGAAGGAGAAGGTTTTGAAGAAGACCGCGATGAATATACAGCAGAGAATATTTTCTGGGTACCGAAACAGTCACGTTGGAGCTTCATTAAAGACCGTGCGAAAGACCCGAAAATCGGTCAATATATTGATGAAGCGATGATTGAAATTGAAAAAGAAAACCCGTCACTCAGAGGTGTGTTAGATAAACGTTATGCCCGCCCTGAGATTGATAAACGCCGATTAGGAGAACTGATAGACCTCATTTCAACCATTAAATTGCACAGCAAACAAGAAAAAGACTTACTTGGTCGAGTTTATGAATATTTCTTAGGTAAGTTTGCCAGTGCAGAAGGAAAAGGCGGTGGCGAGTTCTATACGCCACAAAGTGTTGTTAAAACATTGGTTGAAATGATTGAACCTTATGAAGGGCGGATTTATGACCCTTGTTGTGGTAGTGGCGGCATGTTTGTTCAAAGTGAAAAGTTTGTTGAACGCCATCAAGGAAAAATTGATAATCTCTCTATTTATGGTCAGGAACTCAATTCAACGACTTGGAAGCTTTGTAAAATGAATCTTGCTATCCGTGGAATTGAGGGGAATATCGGCGAACATCATGCGGATACATTCCACAATGATTTACATAAAACGTTGAAAGCAGATTTCATCCTTGCCAATCCTCCATTCAATGTGAGTGACTGGGGCGGAAATGAATTAGTGGATGATGTTCGTTGGAAATTCGGCACACCGCCAGCGAGCAATGCCAATTATGCATGGTTACAGCATATGATTTATCACCTTTCACCAAATGGCGCAGCTGGTATTGTATTAGCAAATGGTTCGTTAAGTTCCAATACATCGAATGAAGGGGAAATCCGTAAAAACATACTTGAAGCGGATTTAGTCGATGCCATTGTTGCTTTGCCTGACAAATTATTCTATTCAACAGGAATACCAGTGAGCTTATGGATTTTAAACCGTAATAAAAAAAATCATCCAAAATACCGAAGTCGTGAACATGAAATTCTATTTATCGATGCCCGAAACATGGGTCAAATGGTTGACCGCCGCCTTCGTGAATTAACGGAAGAAGATATTCAAAAAATTGCAGGAACATACCGAAACTGGCGTAAACCAGATGGGAAATATGAAGACATCAAGGGATTCTGTAAATCAGCGACTTTAGAAGATGTCCGTCAAAATGACTATGTATTAACTCCCGGACGCTATGTTGGAATAAGTGATGTCGAGGATGATGGTATACCATTTGAAGAAAAAATGGAAACCCTCACCAGTGAATTAAGAGAACTATTTGAAAAATCCCACCGATTGGAAGAAGAGATTAGAAAAAATCTAGGGGGGATTGGGTATGAAATCTGAAATAATTTTAGAAGAATTAGGTAATCTGGTAGAAATTAAGGGAGGAAAAAGATTACCAAAAGGAACTAAATTATCGAAGGAAAAAACAAACCATCCCTATATACGTGTTAAAGATATGCATGGACAAAAAAATTTAAGAATAACCCCCGACTTCGAATATGTAACTGAAGATGTTTTTAATGCTATAAAAAAATATACTGTATCAAAAAATGATATTATCTTATCAATAGTTGGTACAATAGGTTTAGTATCTAAGATTAGTGAATCTTTAGATGGTGCAAACTTGACGGAAAACTGTGTTAAACTAATAAATTTTAAAAACATTGACGAAGATTATCTATATTATTATTTATCTTCTGAAATAGGACAGCATGAGATTTATAAAGGTATAGTAGGATCAACACAACCGAAGTTGCCTATTTATAATATAAAAAAGGTTAAAGTACCTATGCGTGAAATAAAAGAACAAAAAGCCATAGCCAACATCCTTTCAACCTTAGACGAAAAAATTGAAACGAACAATCAAATCAACGAAAAGTTGGAAGAAATGGCTCAAGCATTGTTTAAACATTGGTTTGTAGATTTTGAATTTCCGAATGAAAATGGCGAGCCATATAAATCAAGTGGCGGCGAAATGGTTGAGAGTGAGTTGGGGATGATACCGAAGGGGTGGGAAGTATCTAAATTAAGTGAATTAATTACACTTTACAATTCAAAGAGAATACCATTATCTAAAAATGAGAGAGACAAAAGAGAAAAGATATATCCTTATTACGGAGCTTCATCTCTAATGGATTATGTTGATGATTATATATTTGATGGTGTCTATGTTTTGCTTGGAGAAGATGGTACAGTAATTGATGAATTAGGTTATCCAATACTTCAATATGTGTGGGGGAAATTTTGGGTTAATAATCATGCTCACGTCATTAAAGGTAAAAATGATTATTCAGAGGAATTTGTTTACATGTTATTAAAAAATACAAATGTTAGTTCTGCAGTAACGGGAGCAGTTCAATTAAAAATAAACCAAAAAAATCTAAAAAATCTATCTGTTGTAATACCAGAAGATATGGATTTAATAAAACAGTTTTCTGGTATTTTGGATTATCAATTTTCAATTATTAGAAATAACAGTGATCAAAATAAAGTACTAACTTCTATACGTGACAATCTTCTACCTAAATTAATGTCCGGAGAAATCCGTGTCCCGTTGGATGAAGAAGTGTTATCAGAACAAAATTAAAGAATAAAAGTCATATCCCGTTTCGAAAGGGGAGAGGTGGATGAGTTTTTTAGAAAATTTTACGGAAGATAAGCTGGAAGATGCAGCGATTGAGATTCTTCAGGAACTTGGCTATGACTATGTCTTTGGTCCGGACATTAGTTGTGACGGAGAAAGACCGGAACGCAAAGATTATCGTACCGTAATTTTAGAAGACCGTGTAAAAGATGCTTTGTTTAAACATAATCGCCATTTGCCACAGGAAGCAATAGAAGAAGCATTTCGGCAAATTATAGCTTTTAATAGTCCAAGCTTAGAAGAAAACAACCGTCATTTTCACAAATTAATCACTGAAGGCATTGATGTGTCGTTTCATCAAGATGGTCTTAGCCGTTCGATGAAGGCATTCTTGATTGATTTTGAAGAACCAGCTAATAATGATTTTTTGGTAGTGAATCAGTTTACGGTCGTTGAAAAAGAAGAACGCCGCCCGGATTTAGTTATTTTTATAAATGGCATCCCATTCGTCGTTATCGAATTAAAATCAGCATCTGATGAAAATGTGAGTATCGATAATGCCTATGCACAAATTCAAACGTATAAACGTGATATTCCATCTTTATTTTATTATAATGCGTTTTGTATTTTATCCGATGGAATTAATGCGAAAGCGGGAACGATTACCGCAAGTCAAGAACGTTTTATGAATTGGCGGACGGTGGATGGAGAAAACATTGAGCCACTTGAAGTGCCGCAATATGAAGTGTTGTTAAGAGGGATGCTGGCAAAAGACCGGCTTATTGATATTATTGAAAACTTTATTCTCTTTCAGGAATCCAAAGAAGAAGAACGAGATGAAAATGGGAAGAAAATCGGTGAAAGAAAAACGATTGCCAAAATTCTCGCTGCCTATCACCAATATTTTGCGGTAAAAAAAGCGGTGGAAAAGACAAAAATAGCGACCAGTGAGAATGGAGACCGTAAAATCGGTGTTATATGGCATACACAAGGTTCGGGTAAAAGTTTTTCGATGGTTTTTTATACAGCACAGCTTGTCAAGCAGCTAAATAATCCAACTATTGTAGTAATTACTGACCGCAACGATCTAGATGACCAGTTATTTTCGACATTTTCTAAATCAAAGGATATTTTAAGACAAACACCGAAACAAGCAGATGTCCGCAAATTGAGTGAGGAACAGAAAAAACAACAAGCCAACGAAAAATCCAAAGAGATAAACGGATTATATGATCTTCTAAATGACCGGGAATCAGGCGGTATTATTTTTACAACGATTCAAAAGTTCAAACCGGAAGATGGCGAAATGCCGGTTTTAACCGATCGTAAAAATGTGATTGTTATTGCGGATGAAGCTCATCGCAGTCAATATGGTTTTTCTGCAAAGACAAATACGAAAACAGGCGAAGTGAAATATGGATATGCAAAATATCTTCGTGATGCACTTCCGAATGCTTCCTTTATCGGTTTTACAGGAACACCGATTGAGCTGGAAGATAAGTCAACGCCCGCTGTTTTCGGTAATTATATTGACATTTATGATATGACGCGAGCAGTTGAAGACAAAACAACGGTTAAAATTTATTATGAAAACCGTATTATCCGCTTGGAAGCTAATGAAGAAGAATTAGCGAAGATCGATGAAGAATTTGAAGAGATTACCGAAGATCAGGAAGAATCAGTACGTGAAAAATACAAGTCCAAATGGTCAAGGCTCGAAGCCATCGTTGGTTCACCTAACCGCATAAAACAATTGGCAAAAGATATAGTCAATCATTACGAAGAAAAGGCAAAAGCAATTGACGGAAAAGCAATGATCGTCTGTATGAGTCGCCGTATTTGTGTCGCACTTTATAACGAAATTGTCAAATTACGTCCAGATTGGCATTCTGATGATGATGACAAAGGAAAAATTAAAGTCGTCATGACAGGTAGTGCTGGAGATGATGATTTCTTACAGCCACATATTGGCGGAAAGAAACGCCGTGATTTATTAGCAAAAAGAATGAAAGATAATAATGATGAACTAAAAATCGTCATTGTACGAGATATGTGGCTGACTGGATTTGACGTACCTTCCATGCATACGATGTACATCGATAAACCGATGAAGGGTCATAATCTCATGCAGGCAATCGCACGGGTAAACCGTGTATTTAAAGATAAATCAGGCGGTGTGGTTGTCGATTATATTGGAATATTAGAAAGCTTAAAGAAAGCTTTAAATCAATATACCGAAAGTGATAAGAAAACAACAGGTATCGATACATCGGCTGCAATTGCTGTGATGAAAGAGAAACTTGAAATCCTGCAAGATATGATGCATGGGTTTGATTACTCTGCTTATATGGGTTCATCCCAAGCGGGTCGTATTCGTGCAATCACCGGCGGAATGAATGTCATTTTTGGAAAGAGTGAAAAAGAACAAAAAGAATTCAAAAAGACTGCAACTGAGCTAGCAAAGGCGCATTCACTTTGTGCAGCGACAGATGAAGGAAAAGCAGCAGCCCTTGAAGTTAGTTATTTTAAAGCGGTAAAGGCTAGCCTTAATAAACTTCAAGAAAAACAACCGAAGCGAAAGACGAAAAAAGAAATCGAGGCACGCGTTAACCAATTACTCGAACGGTCCATTATTTCAGAAGAAGTAGTGGATGTCTTTGAAGTGATGGGATTAAAACATCCGGATGTTTCCATATTGTCAGAAGAATTTCTCGAAGAAGTACGTTCATATGAATATAAAAATTTAGCGGTTGAAATGCTAAAAAAATTACTTGAAGGCAACATCAAAACAATGGAAAGACGCAACCTTGTCAAATCCCAAAAATACTCGGAAAAACTAAAACAATCGCTAAACAAATATAAAAACCAGTTCATTACGAATGCCGAAGTCATGGAAGAATTAATACAAATGGCGAAGGACATGAAAAAAGAACGAGAAGAAGAAAAAGATCTAGGATTAAATGAAGATGAAATCGCCTTTTACGATGCATTAACATCGGAATCTATAGTCAAAGAATTAATGGAAGATGAAGTCTTACGCAAAATCGCCAATGAACTAACGCAAGCAATAAGACGGAACATGACCATTGACTGGCATGTTCGAAAAAGCGCCCGTGCAGGAATGAGGAGAATCATTAAGCGACTATTGAAGAAATACGATTACCCACCAGAACAAGCGAAAAAAGCTTTAGACACAGTTATGCGTCAAGCAGAGTTGATGGCAGAAAATACGGAAGTAAGAGATTGGAATACGCTGCAGGCTGCGGAGTCTAAAAGTGAATATGAAGTTTAAGTGCATCAGTGTCAGTCATTTCTAGAAAAATTATAGGAGTGAAGGATGAATCATTCAGCAGATAAAAGGATTTCCTGAAATTTACATTGTCAAATTGTGTATCATTATTCTAAAGAATTATCATAAAATATGATATTATGATATTAAGACTTGTAAAGCGTTTTCCCGGGGACTACCTCATTCTGTAAAAGAGGCATTGTTTCCGGAATAATAGGAATAAATACAGGGATAAGGAGAAGGTAATCATGAGCATCAAACAGGGAAAAACAGACGTCATCTTAATCGGTGCCGGTATTATGAGTGCAACGCTGGGCACCATGCTGAAAGAACTAGCCCTGGATTGGGAAATCACCGTATACGAGAAGCTGGAAAAACCGGGGGAAGAAAGTTCAAATGAATGGAACAATGCGGGGACCGGGCATTCGGCATTATGTGAGCTGAATTATACGCCTGAAAAACCGGACGGCTCAATAGACATTACAAAAGCTGTAAATGTAAATGAACAATTCCAGCTTTCAAGGCAGTTCTGGTCCTACCTGGTTAGCAAGGGGCTGATCCACAATCCACAGGACTTTATCCGGCCAATCCCGCATATGAGCCTCGTAGAAGGGGAGGCGAACGTTGCTTTTCTTAAAAAACGATTTAAAGCGCTGTCAGCCCATCCGCTTTTTGAAGGAATGACGTTTTCCGACGACCCTGAACAATTAAAGGAATGGATTCCGCTTGTGATGGAAGGCCGGACGTCTAACGAACCGATTGCAGCAACGAAAAGCGATGCAGGGACGGACGTGAACTTCGGCGCCTTGACCCGCATACTGTTTGACCATTTGGAACGCCAAGATGTCGAAATAAACTACAAGCATGCTGTTCAAGATATTCAACGCACCCCGGAAGGAAACTGGGAAGTGAAAGTGCATGATATTGAGCACAACAGAATCGAATACCATACGGCGAAATTCATTTTTATCGGGGCCGGTGGCGGAAGCCTGCCGTTGCTTCAAAAAACCGGCATTCCGGAGTCCAAACATATTGGAGGGTTTCCGGTAAGCGGGTTATTTATGGTGTGCAACAATCCTGAAGTCATCAACCGCCACCATGCAAAAGTGTACGGGAAAGCGAAAGTCGGTGCGCCGCCGATGTCTGTGCCGCATTTGGACACAAGATATATTGACCATAAAAAATGTTTGCTGTTCGGCCCGTTTGCCGGCTTCTCGCCGAAGTTTTTAAAAACAGGGTCAAATTTAGACCTGATTGGTTCTGTGAAGCCAAATAATGTCGTGACCATGCTTGCGTCCGGAGCAAAAAATGTGCCGCTTGTGAAATACTTGATCGGGCAGCTTCTCTTGTCAGACGAAAAACGGCTGGAGACGCTGCAGGAATTCATTCCGGATGCGAGATTGGAAGACTGGGATGTTGTCGTAGCCGGGCAGCGGGTCCAAGTAATTAAAGATACGGAAGCAGGCGGAAAAGGCACGCTTCAGTTCGGCACGGAGGTGGTAACGGCTGCTGACGGTTCAGTCGCAGCATTGCTCGGCGCTTCGCCGGGTGCTTCTACTGCTGTCCATGTTATGCTCGAAGTCATTGAAAAATGCTTCCCGGACCGGAAAAATGCATGGGCACCAAAAATAAAAGAAATGATCCCATCTTATGGCGTGCGGCTCGCGGAAAATCCGGAACTGCTGCATCAAATTCACGCTGAAACGGCAGAGACGCTCGGCCTGACGGAAAAAGAACCGGCCTACCGGTAACACGCTTGAGCGCTAAAATGAAAGGTCTTTGATCCTAAAGCGGATTGAAGGCCTTTTTTTTGGCTGTAACGCAGGCTCAATCAGCACTCCTGTTGCAGGCAGCCGGAAAACAGCACAGGTGCAAGCGAAGGGACAATTTCGGCATGCTGTTTTCTTTTTTGGGTGCCATCCAAAGAAAACCCTATCAAGTCGATAGGAATATATTGATTTTCGCCCCGGCGTTCAGTAAAATAAAGATGTTGCTAAAATGCTGAATATTTCTTATCCCGGGCGGCAGAAGGGCTCTCTTTGGAAACCGGCATCCTAATATATAAGTTGAACTCTATTCCTTTTTCATGCCATGTCTATTCTGATCGTCATGGATTTTGCCGCGAAAAACTTAAGTTCATTTTATATAGCTACAGTTCATGATCGTCTATCAAGATAAGAAAACCGCAGCAATACCTGAAAAAGGGCAGTCGTTTTCTTAGGAAACGGCTTTTTGTCGTCCGGCCTTTGAAATGCACTGGGTCCTGAATCGGGACAGCAACGTATACATATCGGGCGGCTGGTGCAAGCCCGCCTGGATTGAAGAGAATTTTTCAAAAAAGGAGGGGTGAGATGGACTGGACCGTTGTGCAAAACAGCTTGCCCATGTTTGAAAAAGGATTCTGGCTCACTTTGCGGCTTTCCTTTTTCGGCATTATCGGGGCTGGTGTTCTTGGCTTGATATGCAGTTTTATCCAGTATTTTAAGGTGCCGGTTTTACGGAAGCTTGTATCGGCCTATGTGGAACTGTCCCGCAATACGCCTTTATTGATCCAGTTATTTTTCCTTTTTTACGGGCTTCCGCAAGTCGGGATCAAATTTTCTGCCGAGGTTTGCGGGATTATCGGGATTATTTTTCTTGGCGGCAGTTATATGGCAGAAGGGTTTTCCGGAGGGCTTGCAGGCGTTTCGAAAACGCAGATTGAGTCCGGGCTTGCGATCGGTCTGAGCAGGTTCCAGCTGGCACGCTACGTCATCTTTCCGCAGGGATTGATGCTCAGTGTCCCGGCATTCGCCGCAAATGTCATTTTTTTAATCAAGGAAACCTCTATCTTTACCGTGTTGGCGATTCCGGAACTGACCAACACGGCACTTGACTTGATCGGGATGTATTACAACACGAATGAGTATCTGTTTATGCTCGTTGTGGCTTATGCCATCATTTTAATTCCATTGTCCATCTTGCTGACATGGCTGGAGAAGAAGGTGCGTTATGGGACATTTGGGAATTAATATCTTTTTTGAAGGAGCCAACTTTTTACGTTTACTGGGTGGATTATACGTATCGGCAAAAATTGCTTTTCTGTCCATCGTTTTCGGCGGTATCCTCGGCATCGTGCTGGGGGTTTTAAGGACATTGCACAATCCGTTGCTCCGCCTTTTACTCAGGCTGTATTTGGAGTTTTTCCGCATCGTGCCGACGATTGTCCTGTTATTTTTGTTTTACTATATTCTGCCGCAAAGCTTTAACATCAACTATAAGGCGGATACGGTCGGGACGATTGTCTTCAGCCTGTGGATGGCTGCCGAAATGAGCGATATTGTCCGTGGTGCGCTGATTTCTGTCCCAAGGCATCAGGTGGAATCCGGAAAAGCGGTCGGTTTAAGCACGGTTCAGCTTTACCGGTACGTGCTGCTGCCGCAATCGGTCCACTTAATGATTCCGGCGGCCATTAACCTGATGACCAGAATAATTAAGACGACTTCCCTTTTGCTATTGATCAGCGTCGTGGATGTCATCAATGTCGGCCAGCAAATCATCGAAGCGAATAGCCACCGCTATCAGGATGGCGCGTTTTGGATATACGGTTTTATATTTATCCTGTATTTCATTTTATGCTATCCGCTTTCCCGGCTGGCAAGGCGGTTAGAAAGGAGGGGCAAAGCAGGGGCTAATGGCTGAACCTTTACTGAAAGTCGAACATTTAAAAAAGTCGTACGGCGAAAAACGGGTGCTGGAGGATATCTCTTTCGAAGTGGAGGAAGGCAGTGTAGTTGTTCTCCTTGGGCCGTCCGGATCGGGAAAAAGTACATTGATCCGCTGCTTAAACGGTCTCGAAGCCTTCCAGGGTGGCACCATTATGTTTAATGGGGAAACCGTACGGCCGTCGCCGAAAAACTGGCGCAGGCTCAGGCAGCAGATCGGAATGGTTTTCCAGAGCTATGATTTATTTCCGAATATGACGGTGTTGGAGAACATCCTGCTCGGTGCAGTGAAAGTCCAGAAACGGAAAAGAGACGAAGCAGCGCGCCAGGCCATGAGCCTGTTAAAGGAAGTCGGCATGGAGCAGTATGCCAATGCCTATCCGCGCCAGCTTTCCGGCGGGCAGAAACAGCGGGTGGCGATTGTCCGCGCGCTTGAGCTGAACCCGAAGCTGATGCTGTTTGATGAAGTGACCGCCTCGCTTGACCCGGAAATGGTGCGCGGCGTGCTCGAGATCATCCTGCGGTTGGCAAGAGAAAAAATGACGATGATTGTTGTCACGCATGAAATGAATTTTGCCCGGCAAATCGGGGATAAAATCTTGTTTTTGGAAGACGGGAAGATTCTCGAAGAAACCCCGGGGCGCCAATTTTTCACAAAGCCGCAGACAGAGCGGGCGAAAAATTTTCTGGAAAGCATGGATTTTTAAAAGAAAAATATTTTGGAGGGTTAGACCATGAAAAAGCATCGTTTGTTTGGTTTGGTTTCAGCATTTTTACTGATTTTGTCGCTGGCGCTTGCAGGCTGCGGCAAAAGTTCCGGCAATTCTTCAAGCAGCAATCCGTCCAGTGTTTCAGCCATTAAGAAAAACGGCACGATCAAAATTGCCGTATTCGGCGATCTTCCGCCATACGGATGGGTCGATAAAAACGGGCAACGCCAGGGATATGATGTTGCGCTCGCCAAACAAGTTGCCAAAGATCTTGGCGTAAAAGTGAAATTCGTGCAAGTGAATGCCAACAGCCGTGTGGATGCATTGAAATCAAATAAAGTGGATCTGGTTCTGGCGAATTTTACAGTCACACCGGAACGGAAGCAAGTTGTTGATTTTGCCAAGCCGTACATGAAAGTTTCCATCGGTGTTGTTTCACCGAAGAAAAAGCCGGTCACAAGTGTCAGCCAATTAAAAGGCAAGTCTTTGATCGTCAACAAGGGCACCACTGCGGAAAACTATTTTACAAGCAAACAAAAAGATGTGAAATTGCAAAAGTACGATTCCAAAACAGAACAGTTCAATGCGCTTAAAAACGGACGGGCCGTTGCACTGGCGGACGACAATTCCTACCTGTATGCCTGGGTGAAAAACCATCCGGATTATACGGTTGGCATTAAAACGCTCGGGCCGAACCAATATATTGCCCCTGCTGTGAAAAAAGGGAATCAATCGCTCCTCAATTGGATGAACAAAGAAATTACGAAGTTAAACAACAATGGCTTTTTCAAAAGTGATTACAACAAAAATCTGGCGCCATATTTTGGCAGTGATATCCGTGCGGAAGACATCATTATAACGAAGTAAAAAAGGCAGGCTGCCGTTTTTGCAGCCTGCTTTTCTTTAATTGGCGGGGCTTTTTTCGGTTTCCGCGGGTCGGCTTTGCTTTGTTCCGCGCGAAAGCAGAAACTGTTGTTTGTAAGGCTCGGTTGTGGCCGCACCATGGACATACGTTTTATAAACATACGGGGACGTCATGGCTCTCAGCATCGCGCCGTAGTTCATATAAAAGCTTACTTCATCGCCCGGCACGAGAACCGCATCCTTTGTATCCAAAATGATATGGTCGCTGCTTGAGCCAATGATATGGAACGGCCGGACAGGGGTAAGGCCTGAAACAAGCACATCATGCCGGCCCGCACTGATAATGGTCCGCCGTCTGTTGCCCCTGTCGATAAAGGTGACTTGTTCCCCAAATGCATTTTTGCCAATTGTCCCATATGGCACGGAAGGTTTGATTTTTGATTCGATGACTTCGGCAACAAAGCAAAAGGCATCCTGATATAATGACGGAATGATATGCCCGCCTGATGTTTCGCGGCCCAGCAAAATGGACTCGCCGAGCCGTACATTGTTTACGGCCTCGGCATCTTTTGTTTTCACGGCCCAGTTGTAATTGGCGGAGTTGCCGCCGGAAACATAAGGAAGTTTGAGGGAAAACAGCTCCTGCATAGCTTGGACAAACCGGGAAAACGTCTGCATCTTCTGTTCGGTCGGGAGCACGCCTCCAAAGCAGGCAAAGTTCGTCCCGATTCCGGCCAGTTCAATCCCGGGGCAGGTGAATATTTCTCTGATCATCGCAGGGGCATCTTTTAATAATATGCCTTCCCTCAAATCTCCCATTTCCACCATCAGGATGATTTTATGGGTTTTCTGTTGCCGCACCGTTTCAGCGGATAATGCACGGATCGTATCCAGCTCCGTGTTCATGCTGATATCCGCATACCGGACCGTTTTTTCTACTTCGCTGATCCCGGGGGAACGAAGCAAAATCAAATCTGCTTTGATCCCCGCTTTTCTCATTTTTTCGATATTTGCAATCTTCGAGTCTGCGAGGCTTGTGATGCCTGCCTCCACCAGGGCGCCGGCAATGTTTAAATCGGCTGTAACGCCTTTCACAACGCCTGTAATGCTGATTCCTTTCCTCCCAAATAATTGTTTTAACGTTTTGGCATTGTGCCGGATCTTCTCCAGATTGATTTCCACCCGTGGAAGAACGGCCATCAGGAAACCACTGCCTTTTTCAGGGAAGGGAAGAAATCGAGCAAGGCGTTTATAATTTTGTCTGTGCCGGTTTTTAACACATCCGTAACCGGAAGATGGTAAGTTTCTTCATAGCGGCGGATGGTTTCTTCCAGTTCGCGCTCTGACATCCCATCGTGGTTGAGCGTAATGCCGATGACTTTTGTCTTTCCGAAATGTTCAATCAGGCTGATTTCATCTTCCACTTTCGGCACTTCGGCAAATGGAAAATCGGATAAATATTTTCGTTTCGGGGCGTGTTGTAAAATGACTGCTTGCGGCCTTGCCCCTTTTAAAATGCCGGTTGAGCTTGCATATGCCGGATGGCTGAGCGCGCCCTGGCCTTCCACGATGATCATATCCGGATGTTCTTCTTTATTGGCCCGCAAAATTTCGCGCTCCAGTTCACCGATTAAATATTGGAGTGGGAAAGCATCCATCGCAAACCCGTACTTGGCGCCCTGGATCAAGCCTGTCTGCCCGGTTGCGATAAATGCCGGGCGGTAGCCTTTTTCCATGAATGCCTTTTCAATGCATTTGGCAGTTGTCCGTTTTCCGCAGGCCCCGTCTGTTCCGAGCACGGCAACGACAGGGGTGTTCATTTTCAAAATTTCTCCGGTAAACAAAGTCCATTCTTTTTTCGGCCGCGGTTTGCGGATATCGCGGATCGTGACACCGCAAGCCTGTGCGTGGGCCGCCATTTCTTCATCTTCTGTTAAAAATTCCTGGAGCGGGTTGATGATGTTCAATCCGGCTTCCATTGCCTGCAGAATGACTTTTCTTTCTTCCGGTTTTAAAAAGGCGTTCGCCGGCGCGATGCCGAAAATGAAGTCATCCGTTTTCGGGCCGGAGTGGATGAGTGCGTCTTCCAGGTCTTTGCAAACCGGAATGCCGCTCCATTTGTTGTCGAGGAGCATGCCGGCATCCTGCCCGTGTTTGCTGCTGTCAATGACAGCCGTAATGGTGTAATTCCCGGGTTCACGGATGAGTCCGTTTGCTGTTTTGCCATCTGTTGTGCCAAATTGGTTTTCGCAATATACAATTGCCCGCTTTTTCATTGCCATCCCTCCATTTATTGAAATTCAGGCAACACAAAAAGAACACCTAATGGCTTCAAATAGTAAAATACTAAAGAAGTTAGCTGTCCGCGTTTACGTATGGGCATGCCGGAAAACCTGAGGTTATTGGAAGCTTCCAAATATTATTATAACAATGACGGAGTAAAAAGGGAAGCAGGAAGCATGCAACCAGGACAGCAAAAAAAGGGGCAATTCCGCTGCCAATCCGGCATTTGGAAAAGCCCCTTGCATTTGGAACGGCGGGCATTCGGCATTCACCCGAGTCTCATTTTAAAGTCGTGATAACCGAACTCACGGACAATTGTGCAATCGCCGTTTTTGTATTGGATCGCGATGGCCGGAAGCGGCATGCCATTAAAGGTGGTGTTTTTCACCATGGTGTAGATGGCCATATCGTCAAATACAAGGCGGTCGCCTTCTTTAAGCGGCTTATCGAAGGAATAATCGCCGATCGTATCGCCGGCGAGGCATGTCTGGCCGCCAAGCCGGTACGTATACGGTTTTTCGCCCGGCTCCCCAGCCCCGATGAGCGGCGGGCGGTACGGCATTTCCAGCACATCCGGCATATGGCACGAAGCGGAGGTATCGAGGATCGCGATGTCCATGCCGTTTTTCACCGTGTCAAGCACTGTTGTGACAAGATAGCCGGCATTTAAAGCAACAGCTTCGCCCGGCTCAAGGTAGACTTCCAAACCGTATTTGTCCTGCATCCGCTTGATGCATTTTTCGAGGAGCGGAATGTCATAGTCTTCCCTCGTAATATGGTGGCCGCCGCCGAAATTGATCCATTCCATTTGCGGCAGCCATTCCCCGAACTTTTCTTCGACGGCATCCAACGTTGTCTCCAGATCGTCCGCATTTTGCTGGCAGAGCGTGTGGAAATGGAGGCCGGTGACGCCGTCCAGAAGCGCAGGGCGGAACTGTGCCTGCGTCACACCGAAGCGCGAGCCTGGCGAACAAGGGTCATAAATCGCATGCCCGGTCTGTGTCGAGCATTCCGGATTGATGCGCAGGCCCACCTTTTTTCCGCCTGCAAGCACACGGCCTTTGAATTTCTCAAGCTGTGAAAATGAATTAAAAATAATATGGTCGCAAATCGAGACGATCTCATCGATTTCACCTTCACGGTAAGCGGCGGAAAAAATATGGTTTTCTTTTCCCATTTCCTCATGCCCGAGGCGTGCTTCATACAAGCCGCTTGCTGTTGTCCCGCTCAAGTATTTGCCGATGAGCGGGTACAAAGCAAACATCGAAAAAGCTTTTTGCGCTAAAACAATTTTACATCCGGTCCGTTTCATCACGCCGTTTAAAACTTTCAAATTGTCTTCGAGCTTTTGTTCATCAATCACATAGCAAGGCGTCGGCAGTTCTTCAAATCTCATCAGTCGACAAGCTCCGGATTAAAGCTTTCTTTCCACGGCAGGCCCCATTTGTTCAGGGCTTCCATGAACGGATCGGGATCAAATTCTTCCACATTATAAACGCCTTTTCTGTCCCATTTACCCTGGATCAGCATCATCGCGCCGATCATTGCCGGCACGCCGGTTGTGTACGATACCGCCTGCGAGCCGACTTCTTTATAGCAGGCTTCATGATCGCACACATTGTAAAGGTAATAGGTTTTGTCCTTGCCGTCTTTTTTGCCGTGAAAAATGCAGCCGATATTCGTTTTCCCTTTTGTGCGCGGGCCGAGGGAAGCCGGGTCCGGCAGCACAGCTTTCAAAAACTGCAGCGGCACGATTTGCTTGCCTTCAAATTCAATCGGCTCAATCGAAGTCATGCCGACGTTTTCCAGGCATTTCAAATGGGTCAGGTAACTTTCGCCAAACGTCATGAAGAAACGGATCCGTTTAATGCCAGGGATGTTTACAGCAAGCGACTCCAGCTCTTCATGGTGCAATAAGTACATATCGCGTTCGCCGATTTCAGGAAAATCATATACGCGTTTGATCTCCATCGGCTTTGTTTCGACCCATTTGCCGTTTTCCCAGTAGCTGCCATTGGCGGAAACTTCACGGATGTTGATTTCCGGGTTGAAGTTTGTTGCGAACGGATAGCCATGGTCGCCGGCATTGCAGTCCAAAATATCAATATAATTGATTTCATCAAAATGGTGTTTCAGGGCATAAGCGGAAAATACGCCTGTTACGCCCGGGTCAAAGCCGCTGCCGAGAAGGGCGGTAATGCCGGCTTCTTCAAAACGTTCGCGGTACGCCCATTGCCATTTGTATTCAAATTTTGCCGTGTCTTTCGGCTCATAGTTCGCGGTGTCGAGATAGTTTGTTTTTGTTTGAAGGCAGGCTTCCATGATGGTTAAATCCTGGTAAGGCAGCGCCAGGTTCATGACGACATCCGGTTTCACTTTTTCAATTAAAGCAACCAGTTCATCGACATGATTGGCATCGACCTGTGCAGTCGTCACTTTCGTTTTGCCGCCGTCAAGCTTTGCTTTTAACGCATCGCATTTTGATTTCGTACGGCTTGCGATGCAGATTTCTTCAAAGACTTCGCTGTTTTGGACACATTTATGCGCAGCGACCGATGCTACGCCGCCGGCCCCGATAATCAACGCTTTTCCCATTCTTCTGTCTCCTTCAAAAAGAATTTTTGCATAATAAAAAGCAAGTGCAATCCGCATACGTGCGCACAACACTTGCTTGAAATCATCATCCTAAAAAAGCATGCATATCTGCAAAAAAACGGATATACGCCTGCCATAAAAGTCCGTGGACAATATGGAAGAAAGCTTTATATTCCTATAGGATCAGAGTCTATATAGCAAATAATTACTTTTACCACTCTTATTGATCGTTTCACAAGTTGATGTGCACAAGCACCGGTTGTAAAGTAACCAACTTATAAAATTTGAGTTTCCCACTCAATCAATAAGGCAACCAAAAGTTGCCGATTCGGCATTTGGCCCGGCACACCGATGCCTTTACTCCACTGGCCAAAATTATCTGCTTGGAAAGACTCCTGATGCTCTATATATGCTTTCCAAATCATGCTCTTCTATCGTATCAGCACGAACTTAAAATAGCAAGAAGAAAATTTTTCATGACGCCTTGGTTAAAACCTTCATCATTTCAATACGGTCGTTTTCAAAAATTCTTTTGTCCTTTCCTCCTGCGGGTTTTCAAAAATTTGTTCAGGGGTGCCTTTTTCAATAATCCTGCCTTCATTCATATAAACAATCCGGTCTGCGACTTCGCGGGCAAAACCCATTTCATGTGTGACGATCACCATGGTCATGCCTTCTTCCGCCAGTTCTTTCATCGTGGCCAGCACTTCGCCGACAAGCTCCGGATCAAGGGCGGAAGTCGGCTCGTCAAACAGCATGATATCAGGGTGCATAGCGAGCGAACGCGCAATGGCGACCCGCTGTTTCTGCCCGCCGGAAAGTTTGCCCGGATACACATCCGCTTTGTCGGAAATGCCAACTTTATCGAGCAGGGCACGGGCTTCTTCCACCGCCTGTTTTTTGGGGATTTTTTTTACCATCACCGGCGCTTCGATCACGTTTTCCAAGACGGTTTTATGCGGAAACAGGTTGAAGTGCTGGAAAACCATGCCGACCTTTTGCCGCACTTCATTGATATTATGGGTTTTTGGTGTGATTTCCTCCCCTTCAATTTTAATTGTGCCGCTGTCTTTTTTCTCCAAAAAATTGAGGCAGCGGAGCAGGGTGCTTTTGCCTGAACCGCTTGAGCCAATCAGGCAGATCACATCGCTTTCGTGTACTGCGAGATTAATATTTTTTAAAACGTGGAGATCGCCAAACGATTTATTTAAGTTTTCGACCGTAATCATTTCCTTCATAGGAACGGAGCCTCCTTTAATCACTGACAGCTAAATATTTTTCCGCGCGGCTGACAATAAACGTCAGCAGGGCGACAAGGATTAAGTAATAGACTGCGACGATCAATAAATACGTCATTTCGTCAAAATTGTTGGCGCCAAGGGTCGTTGCGATATTGAACAGCTCGTCCATGGAAATAAATGCGGCCAGCGATGAATCTTTTAAGCAAATGATGAATTGATTGCCGAGCGGCGGCAGCGCCCTCCGGAATGCCTGCGGCAAAATGATCCGGCGCAGTGCAAGCGATTTTGTCATACCAAGGGAACGGCCGGCTTCCATCTGCCCTTTGTCGATCGATGGATCGTGCCGCGCAAGATTTCGGCAATATAGGCGCCGTTATGCAGCGCGAGTGCAAGGGAAGCCGCCCAGAAGTCAGGGATTAGAAAGAGCCCGCTGAGCCCGAAATAAAGAATAAAGATTTGCACGATGAGCGGCGTGCCACGGATAAGGTAAATATAAAGATCGGAAATCAGCCCGAATATTTTGATCCGGGAAATTTTTAACAGGGCAAACAGAAGCCCGATGGCAACGCCGATTAAAATCGAAACGATGGTCAGTTCAAGCGTCAAAACCATTGCTTCGAGGAAAACGTGCTTCGTACTGGCGAGCACATGGAAAAAGTGAGAAAAACTAGGCAATGTACAACATTCCTTTCTGCCGGTCTAGTTCGGTTTTTTGGTGATGTCTTTGCCAAAGTATTTTTTGCTGATCCGTGCAAGCGTCCCGTCTTTTCTAAGTTTTTCGAGCGCCCGGTTAATATCTTTTGCAAGCTTCGGATTGTCTTTTGCCACGACAATGGCCTGCTCGCTCCGCTCGATCAGCTGCCGGCCGGTAATTTTGTACCCTTCTTTGATCGCGGTCTTTCCCGTCACAAAGTCGGTAATGACGGCATCGTGGCGGCCTTCCGAAAGTGCTTTCAGAGCAGTGATGTCACTGTCATACACTTTTACATTTTTCGTATATTTGGAAGCAATGTCCGCATAGGTGGATCCTTTTGCGGCGGCTACTTCCTTGCCGGAAAGATCTTTAACGGTTTTTATCGCGCTGTCCGGCCTTGTAAAAATTTGCGGCCCGGAATAGTAGTAAGGGGTTGTAAAGATGACATGTTTGCTGCGCTGCGGGGTCACGGTATGGCTCGCAACCGCTGCATCTGCCCGGCCGGTATTGATGCCTTCCACAAGCCCTTTGAATTTCATCCGTTTTTGAACAGGCTTTAGCCCAAGTTCTTTTGCAATCGCATTTCCTACTTCAATATCAAATCCAGTCATGGTCAAATCGTCTTTCACATAGCTGAATGGTTTGAATTCGCCGGAAGCCACAAATGTAAATGTATCTTTATGGATCAGTTTTGCCCCGTCCGGCAGTTCATCCTTTTTCGCACATGCCGATAAAAGGACGACTAGCATTGCAGATAAGAATAGAAATGCCCCTTTTTTAACATGCTGCCCCATGGCTTTCTCCTTCCCAAAGTTTGTCCGATTTGCTAACTTGCTCATCGTTTTTTTACCTTGTTCATATAAAAATAATCATAAGCGGGCGGTTTAGGGAGACAGCAAAAAGGATGCAACACCCTGTTGCATCCTTTATGTAGTAGATTGATAGATCCTTCATCATTCCGGCATGAGTTCCAGTTTTGAGTGGATCGTTACATCATTAAAATCAATGCCCAATTGAATGGCAGTTTGCGCCACTTCCGGACGGATGCCCGAAAGAATGCATTTTACCCCGATTAACCGCAGCGTCTCAATCAGCCGGAAAATTTGCTGGGCGACCATCGTATCGATGACGACCACGCCGGATAAATCAATGTACAGAAGGAGAACGCTTTTTTCTGCGCATTGTTCAAGGGTTTTTTCCAGAATGATTTTCGCACGGTTGGAATCAATTTCCCCGACAAGCGGCAGCAGCGCGGTATTTTTGCCGACCATAATGACAGGGGAACTTAGCTCTTTAATCGTTTCTTGCTGGGACTCCAGCCGCTTTAAGGAATAGTGGTGGTTTTCTTTCATAAACCAGATCATGACATGTTCGAATGTACGGATGATCGCCCTGCGCCAAAAATTCAATTCCTCATATGTATACTCTCCTTCGTGAGCTGCAACAAATGAATCGAACAGGTCGAGATACTGTTCCTGCGTGTGGAAGAACTCGCGCAAAATGAAGTGGTTCGGTGTGGCAAGATGCTCTTCATCTTGTGCAACGCTCATTACCCACTTTTCAAAATGGTGTAAAAAGGTATCTTCATCTTTTAAAAACACTTCACAAAACTGGACGTGGAACTCGTGGTTCTGCTCTTTCAGTCTTGCAACCACTTCGGGGTCGGTGGACGCATAAACCCCCTGCACGCTGTTTTTGTCGAGAGATGCGTACCAGTCTTCCGTCAATTGCCATGTTTTTTCAAGGAAAAAATGATGCAATGCCTGTCTTAGCTCCATTTTATCACCCGCATGATGTAAGATTTAATTGATAATCATGATCATTTTCGCCATTTCTTGTCTTTCTATTTTAAAATAAAATTCTATTTATTGAAATAGAAATGTTGGATTCGCAGCTCTGAAGAGTAAATTCATCAATTTTTAGATGTTTTATGATAAAATGACTTATCCACATTTAGAAAATTTTTCCATCTATTTTTTCTGCTTTCAAAGCCAAAAAGAGCCGAATTTGCAAATTTCTTTTTTAAAATTGTGGATAACTTCAAAAAAACCTTTTTTTACATCACATCCTTTGCTATAATATAACCATTAAGTAAACCTTACTTGTATTGGCTTACTTAAATGGGTGAAATCCTCGTCTGTTAA
>NZ_JARTJQ010000002.1:0-44457 GCF_036225245.1 Weizmannia sp. CD-2023 | reverse complement strand
AAATTATACAGGTCCGGTGATGATGGCGGAAAGGTCACACCCGAACACATCCCGAACTCGGAAGTTAAGCTTTCCAGCGCCGATGGTAGTTGGGGGTCTCCCCCTGCGAGAGTAGGACGTTGCCGGGCCATAATACGGAGGATTAGCTCAGCTGGGAGAGCGTCTGCCTTACAAGCAGAGGGTCGGCGGTTCGATCCCGTCATCCTCCATTTTTATGCCGTTCCGATTCAGGTGCAATCGGCTTCCATCGGAAGGTTGGGAATACTGGCTTGTGACCGGCATCATACTTCCCGGGAATCCTAAAAATAGATATGTACATATTTAACCCAATATAGTATAATTCTCTTTGTGACAAGTAATGTCATTATCGGATATGAGCCATTAGCTCAGTTGGTAGAGCATCTGACTTTTAATCAGAGGGTCGCAGGTTCGAATCCTGCATGGCTCACCATTTATCGCGGGTGTGGCGGAATTGGCAGACGCACCAGACTTAGGATCTGGCGCCGTAAGGCGTGGGGGTTCGACTCCCTTCACCCGCACTGTTTACATGATACGCGGAAGTAGTTCAGTGGTAGAACATCACCTTGCCAAGGTGGGGGTCGCGGGTTCGAATCCCGTCTTCCGCTCCATTTTATCCCGCCGGGGTGGCGGAATTGGCAGACGCACAGGACTTAAAATCCTGCGGTAGGTGACTACCGTACCGGTTCGACTCCGGTCCTCGGCATCAGTACCATGACAAATGCGCCCATAGCTCAATTGGATAGAGCGTTTGACTACGGATCAAAAGGTTAGGGGTTCGACTCCTCTTGGGCGCGCTTATTCCTGTTTCGGGAAGTAGCTCAGCTTGGCAGAGCACATGGTTAGGGACCATGGGGTCGCAGGTTCAAATCCTGTCTTCCCGACCATGAAGATCATAACGGGGCCTTAGCTCAGCTGGGAGAGCGCCTGCTTTGCACGCAGGAGGTCAGCGGTTCGATCCCGCTAGGCTCCACCAATCCACCAAACAGAGTCAAATAACGGCGGCGTAGCTCAGCTGGCTAGAGCGTACGGTTCATACCCGTGAGGTCGGGGGTTCGATCCCCTCCGCCGCTATATTTTGTATATATCGGACCTTTAGCTCAGCTGGTTAGAGCAGACGGCTCATAACCGTCCGGTCGTAGGTTCGAGTCCTACAAGGTCCACCATTTTTTATTTTTTCATACGGAGGAATACCCAAGTCTGGCTGAAGGGATCGGTCTTGAAAACCGACAGGCGGGTTACAACCGCGCGGGGGTTCGAATCCCTCTTCCTCCGCCATTTCATTATTTTATCATCGCGGGGTGGAGCAGTCTGGTAGCTCGTCGGGCTCATAACCCGAAGGTCACAGGTTCAAATCCTGCCCCCGCAATTGGTCCCGTGGTGTAGCGGTTATCACGCCTGCCTGTCACGCAGGAGATCGCGGGTTCGATTCCCGTCGGGACCGCTTGTTTTGGCTCGGTAGCTCAGTCGGTAGAGCAAAGGACTGAAAATCCTTGTGTCGGCGGTTCGATTCCGTCCCGAGCCACCATTGGTTTCAATGAAAAATATATGGCGGTTGTGGCGAAGTGGTTAACGCACCGGATTGTGGCTCCGGCATTCATGGGTTCGATTCCCATCATCCGCCCTTTGCTGCGGGTGTAGTTTAGTGGTAAAACCACAGCCTTCCAAGCTGTTGTCGTGGGTTCGATTCCCATCACCCGCTCCACTTTGGGCCTGTAGCTCAGCTGGTTAGAGCGCACGCCTGATAAGCGTGAGGTCGATGGTTCAAGTCCATTCAGGCCCATATATTCCGCAGTAGCTCAGTGGTAGAGCAATCGGCTGTTAACCGATCGGTCGTAGGTTCGAATCCTACCTGCGGAGCCATATGGAGAAGTACTCAAGTGGCTGAAGAGGCGCCCCTGCTAAGGGTGTAGGTCGCGATTAGCGGCGCGAGGGTTCAAATCCCTCCTTCTCCGCCATTTTTGGCCCGTTGGTCAAGCGGTTAAGACACCGCCCTTTCACGGCGGTAACACGGGTTCGAATCCCGTACGGGTCATACTGGTCACGAAGCTGTTCCGGAAACTTCCGGAGCAGCTTTTTTTGCGCGTTTTTTCACTTCTGCAAACCTCTTCAGGACTTCACCCAGGCTACGGGTCCGTTAAAGTATGATAGAAAAAACGCAAAAACAAACGGCGGAGTGTTACACTCCGCCGTTTGTTTTTAAATAAAATGATCGATCAAAAAGCTGATGGATAAAAGCACCCCGAAAATGGTGTTTGTCTGTGCGGTTGCTTTCATAGCAGGCAGCATTTGCAACGGTTCACTTTTTCCAATAAAGCCTTTAATGGCCCGGACCGGTTTCGGTGTGCTGACGAAAACGAGCAATACCCACGGGGTTACAACACCGAACAAAACGAGCCCGGCCATCCAGAGATAGGAAAGGGCAAACATTGCGGCCAGAAGCAGGATGGCTCCTTTCCGGCCGAGCAGAATGGCGATCGTTTTTCTGCCATTTGCTTTATCGCCGTCCAGATCGCGGATATTATTCGACAGCATAATGGCACCGATTAAAATCATAATCGGAATCGAAATAAATACAATCGGCCATGTGATCGTTTTTGTTTGGATAAAAAACGATATTAATATAATGATTACACCCATAAAAAAGCCGGAAATCAGTTCGCCAAGCGGCGTTGATGAAATTGGAAAAGGCCCTGCAGTGTAAAGATAAGCAACAAGCATGCAGACAGTGCCGATTACAGCAATCCACCAGGAACTTTGCGAGCAAATGTAAACGCCGATCAGCATGGCTGCACCGAAAAAAGCAAAGGCGAGGTGGAGCACCGTTTTCGGTTTGATGCCGTTTCTCACAATTGCCCCGCCGATCCCGACGGAATGCTCGGTATCAAGGCCGCGTTTGTAATCGTAATATTCATTAAACATATTGGTTGCTGCCTGAATTAACAGGGTTGCAACCAGCATTGCAGCAAACAGCAGCAGATTGATGCGGGCAATGCCCAAAGCCAGTACTGTCCCGAGAATGACAGGCACAAAACCGGCCGTTAAAGTATGGGGCCGTGTTAATTGCCACCAGATCCGCCAGCCTTTGTCAGGGCCGATTGCTGGAGAAGATTGCGCATTCATCTTCTTACTCTCCTTTTATGCTATTCTTATATAAATATGGCGAAATTAGTACATTTAAAGTTTAGGGAAATCAGGCCCATGTGTCAATGTATTTGGTTGGCAATCTTATTTTAAGCCGTTTTGCTGAATTCAACCGGCAAATTTTATATAATAGATGAGGTATGTTCATAAAAATGTTAAGTTTTCATATGAAAACTGTGATAGATGGCCCGGCAAAAAGTAAGAGAGGTTTGGAGGAGATCTTTTGGCTAATGAGGATATATTAATGAAAGAAAAAACGGCGCTAAAACTGGTAAGCAAAGTCATAAAATGCCGCACTGCACCGGATCCGCTCCGCCTTTTTACAGCGGGTGCCGCGCATTTTTACGGCAGCCGGTTTTTCTGGCAGGATGCCGATCGCGAAACCGTATTTGTCGGTTTTGGCTGCGTATGGTCATGTACGGTCACAGCCTCTGACGGTTTTGCCCAAATGGAAGACGAATGGCGAAATTTGAAGGGGGGGGGCGAAGTTTATTCGGGAACCGGTGAAACGGGAACAGGGCCTGTGCTTTTCGGCGGTTTTGCGTTTGACGGGACGGTTGCAAAGCAGGAATGGAAAACATTTGGTCAAGGCATTTTCCGCGTGCCGCAAATTCTTTTCACTTTTAAAAAAGATGCCGTCTTTCTCACGGTAAATGGATGCGGCGGAACAGAGAGCGTGCAGGAAGCGGAGGAAACCGTACGAAGCCTTTTAAACGGCAGTACAGCTTTCCCTGCACTTCCGCTTTTAAAAGCTGTAAAGGAAATCGGTTCGGACGAATGGAAAAAAAGTGTCGCAACAGCCGTGGAGTTTATCCGGGAAGGGAGAATGGACAAAGTTGTCCTGGCAAGAAAACT
This sequence comes from Weizmannia sp. CD-2023, assembly GCF_036225245.1. Lineage (NCBI taxonomy): Bacteria > Bacillati > Bacillota > Bacilli > Caryophanales > Bacillaceae > Heyndrickxia > Weizmannia sp. CD-2023. Next base: position 40,440 of record NZ_JARTJQ010000002.1, on the reverse strand, counting down.
GGAACTTGCTTTTGACGGTGTGGTGAGCCCGGATGCGGTGCTTGCGGCGCTTTCCGTCCAGCAGCATGACAGCTACTTATTTGTGCTGGAAGAAGGCAGTGAAAGTTTTATCGGGGCTTCGCCGGAAAGGCTGGTGAAAAAAACGGGCCGGCATATTTTATCGACGTGTCTTGCCGGTTCGATCAAACGCGGCCGCAATGAGGCGGAGGATTTGGAACTTGGAAAAGCGCTGCTTTCGGATCAGAAAAATTTAAGCGAGCATGGTTTTGTCGTATCCATGATTCGGCAGGTGCTTGAACCTTTTTGCAACGGGCTGAATGTGCCGGATGAGCCTGTGTTGATGCGGATGCGCGATATCCAGCATCTTTACACCCCGGTTACCGGGACAGTGAAGGACAAGGACACCACCCTTTTTCAATTGGTCAAAGCGCTCCATCCGACGCCAGCACTTGGCGGTATTCCGCGGCAGCCGGCCATGGAAGCAATCCGGCTTCTTGAAAAAATGGACCGCGGTTTATACGGCGCGCCGATCGGCTGGGTGGATTACAGGGGAAGCGGCGAATTTTGCGTCGGCATCCGCTCCGGGCTGTTAAAGGAGGATCGTGCATCCCTTTATGCCGGATGCGGTGTCGTCAAGGAATCGGAACCTGAAGAAGAATATAAAGAAACAAGCGTCAAATTTACCCCGATGCTGCGCGCTTTAGGAGGCAAATAGAGTGGAACACCAGGAGATCATGACAACTTATTTGGCAGCTTTTATCCGGCAGTTGTCCGCGATGGGGATCCGCTATGCGGTGGTAAGCCCCGGGTCAAGGTCGACGCCGATTGCGATGTTGTTAGCGGAACATCCGGATTTTCAAATTTACATGGATATTGATGAACGGTCAGCCGCTTTTTTTGCGCTCGGGCTTGCAAAAGAAAAACGCAAACCGGTTGTGCTTTTATGTACGTCTGGCACAGCTGCCGCCAACTATTATCCGGCGGTTGCGGAAGCCAATATTTCACGCGTGCCGCTTATTGTGCTGACGGCAGACCGGCCGCATGAACTGCGCAATGTCGGTGCCCCGCAGGCCATTGACCAGATCCGGCTGTACGGCACCCATGTCAAATGGTTTGAGGAGATGCCGCTTCCGGAAGCAGAAGAAGAAGTGCTTCAATTTGTTCGGCAGACGGCGGCCAGGGCAGTTGTGACGGCGCTTCAGCAGCCAGCGGGTCCCGTGCATCTTAATTTTCCGTTGCGCGAGCCGCTTGTTCCGGTTCTTAAGCCGTCTCCTTTTGCCGGCGAAGTACCGGTGCCGGCCATTGAAAATTTTTCCGGCACCCTGCGACTTTCAGAAGAAACGGTTGAAATTGTGGCAAAAGAGATCCGGGAAAAGGACCGCGGCCTGATCATTTGCGGGCCGATTGATATTCCCGGCTTTGCGGAGGCGGTTGTGGCGCTCAGCGAAAAAACGGGTTACCCGGTGCTGGCCGATCCACTGTCACAACTGCGAAGCGGCCGGCACGGGAAAGAAAGGATCATTGAAAATTATGATTCCTTACTAAAAGATCCGAAATGGGCCGGCCGCCTTGCACCGAATGTTGTGATTCGCTTCGGTGCCATGCCCGTTTCCAAACCGCTGACCCTATTGCTAAAAAAAGTAAAAACAGCTGCCCATTATATCGTTGACGGCGGAAACGGCTGGCGCGATCCCGTGAAGCGGGGGACAACGGTTGTTTATTCGGATGAAATTGATTTCTGTAAAAAATTGTCAAATATAATTGTAATGAACCCGGTTTCGGAATGGTTCACCATGTGGGAAAAATTGAATCAACAGGCGCGGCAGATTGTTACGGCTTCGCTGGAGGTGGAAAAAACCTTTGATGAAGGAAAAACGGTAACCGAACTTGCTGCTGCTTTGCCGGACGGCAGCACCCTTTTTGTCGGCAACAGCATGCCGATCCGGGATGTCGATACATTTTTTCAGGCAACAGATAAAAAGATCCGCATTCTGGCAAACCGGGGCGCGAACGGCATTGACGGCGTTGTGTCCAGTGCAACCGGCGTGAGCGCGGGATGCGGCAAAGCCTTTTTGCTGATCGGCGACTTGTCCTTTTTCCATGATTTAAACGGCCTGCTGATGACGAAAATGCATAAGCTCAATCTTTGTGTGATTTTGATCAATAATAATGGTGGGGGCATTTTTTCTTTCCTGCCCCAGGCGGATGAACCGGAAAAATTTGAGCAGCTGTTCGGCACGCCGACGGACCTCGCGTTTGAATATGCGGTTAAAATGTATGGCGGGAGCTACATCCAGCCGCAAAACTGGGATCAATTCCGGGCGGCGCTTTCCGAATATAAAGGCGGGCTACAGGTGATTGAAGTGCGGACAAACCGGGCGAAAAATGTCGAAACCCACCGGAAAATCTGGTCACAAGTTTCCCGGGAAATGGAACGTTATTTTCAAGGTGAGCAACAATGAGAATTAACGGATTGGAATATCATGTAGAAACGGCGGGTGACGGGGAACCGTTGCTGTTGCTTCACGGTTTTACAGGAAATGGTAATACCTGGAATGATACGGTTTCCATACTTCGGGACGAATTCCGCTGCATTGTGGTGGATATCATCGGCCACGGCAAAACCGAAAAACCAGATGATCCCGGCCGCTATGACATTACAAAAGCCGCCGCTGATTTGCGTGCGGTGCTTCTGGCGCTTGGCATCCGGCGGGCGTCTGTTCTCGGCTATTCGATGGGCGGGAGGCTGGCGCTTACGTTTGCCGTCCAGTACCCGCAAATGGTGGACAAACTTGTACTGGAAAGCGCGTCTCCCGGTTTGAAAACGGAAGCGGAACGGCTGGCGCGGCGAGAACGGGATGAACAGCTGGCGGAACGGATTTTGACCGGATGCATGGAAGCATTTGTCAGCCATTGGGAAAATCTACCGCTGTTTGCATCACAAAAACAGCTGCCGGCTGAAGTAAGAGAAAAAATTCGCAAACAGCGCCTCGAAAATGACCCGGCTGGTTTGGCGAACAGCCTCCGCGGCATGGGGACAGGCGCGCAGCCATCATGGTGGGGAAGACTTTCTGAACTTCATTTCCCCGTCTTACTTGCAGCTGGCGAATGGGATGCCAAGTTTTGCCGGATTGCCGGAGAGATGGAGGAGCAGCTCCCGCATGCCAAAAAAATCATTTTTTCGCATGCCGGCCATGCAATTCATGTGGAAGATCCGAAAAAGTTTGGTACAATGATAAAGGGATTTTTAAAAAATTGTTGATAAATTGTCATAAAATGTACATAAAAAGGAGGAATCATCATGGCAGTTGAATGGAAGACTGAGCATGAGTATGAAGATATTTTATACGAATCCTATAATGGCATTGCCAAGATTACGATTAACCGTCCCCATGTGCGCAATGCTTTCCGGCCGGAAACGGTAACCGAGATGTATGATGCGTTTTCCCGGGCGCGCGATGACGCCAACATCGGAGTCATTATTTTAACCGGTATGGGGGAAAAGGCATTTTGTTCCGGCGGCGATCAAAAAGTGCGCGGCAATGGCGGTTATGTTGGCAGCGACAATATTCCGCGCCTGAACGTGCTTGATCTGCAGCATTTGATCCGTGTGATCCCGAAACCGGTCATTGCCATGGTAGCAGGTTATGCGATCGGCGGCGGACATGTACTGCATGTGGTTTGTGATTTGACGATTGCGGCTGATAATGCCATTTTCGGTCAGACCGGTCCGAAAGTTGGCAGCTTCGACGGCGGTTACGGTGCAGGTTATCTTGCAAGGATCATCGGCCATAAAAAAGCGCGTGAAATCTGGTATCTATGCCGCCAGTACAACGCGCAGGAAGCGTTGGAAATGGGGCTTGTTAACGCAGTCGTGCCGTACGAAAAACTGGAAGAAGAAACGATCAAATGGGCGGAGGAAATCCTTGAGAAAAGCCCAATGGCGATCCGTTTCCTGAAAGCCGCGTTTAATGCTGATACGGACGGGCTTGCCGGCCTCCAGCAATTTGCGGGCGATGCAACCCTTTTGTATTACACAACGGACGAAGCAAAAGAAGGCCGCGATGCATTCAAGGAAAAACGCAAACCGGACTTCGGCCAATTCCCGCGTTTCCCGTGATTGGAAAATGGGCTGTCTCGATTGAGGCAGCCTGAATTTTTTCACGGGGAAATTTTTGCTGAATGGTCCATGATTCAAAAAGGCCATTCAGCAAGTGGCTGAGATGTTCTTTAGCGTGGTTCAAAGAGACGTTTTGACTAGTGACAAAGCGCAAATTGTCCTTTAGAGGTTCAAAAGGATAATTTAGGGAAAGACGAAGTGCAAATTGTTCTTTTACAGGGGTTCAAAAGGACAATTCAGGGAAAGACAAAGCGCAAATTGTCCTTCAGAGAGGTTCAAAAGGACATTTCGGCAAGTGACAAAGGTAGAACTGTCTTTTAGTGTGTTCCAAAAGGACAATTCGGGGAAAGACGAAGAGCAAATTGTTCTTTAGAGGGGTTCAAAGGGACATTTCGGCAAGTGACAAAGGTAGAACTGTCTTTTAGATTCCAAAAGGACAATTCGGGGAAAGACGAAGAGCAAATTGTTCTTTACAGGGGTTCAAAAGGACATTTCGGCAAGTGACAAAGGTCAAACTGTCTTTTAGCGTGTTCCAAAAGGACAATTCCGGGAGAGACAAAAAGCAAAATGTCCTTTAGAAGGGTTCAAAAGGACATTTCGACAAGTGACAAAGGTAGAACTGTCTTTTAGCATGTTTCAAAAGGACAATTCAGGTAGAAACGAAGCGTAAACTGTCCTTTACAGGGATTCAAAAGGACATTTCAGGGAGAAACAAAGCACAAATTGTCCTTTAAAGAGGTTCAAAAGGACAATTCCGCAAGTAAAGAAGCCCGTAATGTCCTTTAAGGCGCTTTTAAAAGACGATTTTGCATTGGACAGGGATAACCTGTCCTGTTGAAAAAGCAAAAGTGGCATGTCCAAAATAGATTTTTACCAGGTGATGTTATGCTACCCAATTTTTTAAAACAGCGCGCGTATTTAACGCCGAACCGGATTGCGCTCATCAGTCAAGGTACAAGCCTGACGTTTGCCGGGCTGTACGAAAAGGCGAAAGAAACGGCGCGGAAGCTGTCCGGCTGCGGCATGCAGGCGGAAGATACGGCAGCGGTCCTTTTAAACAGCCGCGCGGAAACGGCGGTCATTCTCCATGCGCTGCAGCAGCTCCGTGTCCGCACCCTTTTTCTTAACCACCGTTTAACGCCGGCGGAAATGCAGTACCAGCTCACCGACAGCGGGGCGAAATGGCTGATTACGGAAAAATCGTTCCGGGAAAAAGCAGAAGTGTTAAACGAAACAGCAACAGTGATCCAAAGCGAAGCGCTTGACGATTTGCCGGCTGCAGGATACGAAGAACGTGCGGAGTTTGCATTCGAGGATGTCTGCTCGATCATGTACACATCCGGCACAACCGGCAAACCAAAAGGCGTCCTGCAAACATACGGCAACCACTGGTGGAGCGCCGCCGGTTCTGCACTCAATCTCGGCGTGCGGGAGGACGATACGTGGCTGTGCGCAGTGCCGCTTTTTCATATCAGCGGTTTTTCGATCCTGATGCGCTCTGTTTTTTATGGTATGACGGTTTATTTAATGGAAAAATTCGATGAAAAAGAGACGGCCAAACTGCTGAAGTCCGGCCGCATTACAACGATGTCGGTTGTGACCAACATGCTGCAGCGTTTGCTTCGTGAACTCGGACAAGAGCGCCTTCATCCGAACTTCCGCTGCCTCCTGCTTGGCGGGGGGCCGGCGCCGCGCCCGCTGCTTGAAGCGTGTGCCGAAAAGAATATTCCGGTTTTCCAGTCATACGGCATGACCGAAACGGCTTCACAAACCGTGACACTTGCGCCGGAAGACAGCCTGCGAAAAATCGGGTCAGCGGGGAAACCGTTATTCCCGGCGCAAATCCGGATCGTTTCCGATGGCAAAGTGTGCGGTCCGTTTGAGCACGGAGAAATTGCTGTAAAAGGGCCGAACGTGACAATCGGTTATCTGAACCGCCCGGATGCAAACCAGAAAAGTTTTCGGGACGGCTGGTTTTTCACCGGCGATATTGGTTATCTGGATGATGAAGGCTTTTTATACGTACTGGACCGGCGCTCCGATCTGATCATCTCCGGCGGGGAAAATATCTATCCGGCTGAAATCGAAGAAGTACTTCTTGCCCATCCGGATATTCTTGAAGCCGGGGTTATTGGCGTCGAGGACGAAAAATGGGGCCAGGTGCCGGCTGCGTTTATTGTCACAAAAAGGGCAGTCCAGGAAAGGGAGCTGCAGGCTTTTTGCGAAACGCGGCTTGCAAAATTTAAAATCCCGAAAAAAGTGTATGCCGTTCCCGCGCTGCCGCGGAATGCATCGAATAAGTTGGTGCGCAGGAAACTGCTGGAGCTGCTGCCGTCATGATCGGGATTGAAAAAGTAACGCTTTCTGTAGTCAAAATGCCGCTTAAGTCTCCATTTGAAAATGCACTCGAAAAAGTAACGGAGCGGGAAGCGATCTTGCTTGAAGTGACAGACAAGGACGGGGTGGCCGGTTTCGGGGAAGCTGTTGCATTTTCAACCCCGTGGTATACAGAAGAGACGGTGCAGACATGCTTTCACATGCTGAAAGATGTGCTCATCCCGCTTCTTCGGGAAAAGCCGGTTGCACACCCAAAAGAAGTGAGCGGCCGGTTCCGATCCGTCCGGCGCAATCATATGGCAAAAGCAGCAATCGAAACGGCTATATGGGATTTGTATGCGAAAAAGAAGCAAAAGCCGCTTTGGCAGTTAATCGGGGGTGCGCGGGACCATGTGGATGCCGGCGTTGCGGTCGGCAGCCATGATACAGCGGAAGCGCTCCGGCAAATCGCGGCGTTTGTTGATGAAGGCTATAAAAGGGTGAAAGTCAAAATTAAGCCCGGCCATGATGAAGCGTTTATCCGCGAAATCCGGCATGCATTTCCTGATCTCGCGCTAATGGCGGATGCGAACTCCGCTTACACGCTGGCGGATGCGCCGCGTTTGAAAAGGCTCGACCGGTACGGGCTCCTGATGATTGAACAGCCGCTTGCCGCCGATGATATTGTGGAGCACGCGGCCTTGCAAAAGCAGCTGGAGACGCCGGTTTGTCTGGATGAAAGCATCGTAACATACCATGATGCGGAAAGCGCGCTCCGGCTCGGCAGCTTCCGGGTGCTCAATATTAAAATTGGGCGGGTTGGCGGGCTCTATCCGGCGATTCAGCTGCATGACCTTTGTGCATCCCGCGGCATTCCGGTCTGGTGCGGCGGCATGATCGAATTTGGCGTATCGCGCGCCTTTAACCTCGCGCTCGCCTCTTTGCCGGGCTTTACGATTCCGGGCGATATTTCTTCATCCAGCCGGTTCTGGGAAAAAGATATTATTGAGCCGGAAATCACGGTGGAAAACGGACAAATCCGCCTGCCGGACAGACCGGGAATCGGGTTTGAGATCGACCGCGCCTATGCGAAAAAAATCCGGACATATACCGAAACGATATGAAAAAACTGCCGCACAAGACGGCAGTTTTTTCATGAAAACATCGAATCAAATGTCTTATAAGTGAAATCCCGCTCGAGTTTCGATTTTACATATGAAATCGATCTTCACGCCGGGACAAACGATGTTTTTTGTGAAATCACGCTTGATTTTTTCATAAAACATGGATTTTAGTTTTCACACCTGGACAATCGATGTTTTTTCGTGAAAACATCGATTCAAACGTCACTTGAGTTTCGATTTTACAAATGAAATTATCCTACACGGCTGGACGCTCGAGGCTTTTTTCATTCAAATGTCTTATAAATGAAATTGCCCTTCACGCCAGTTTTTCATGAAAACATCGATTCAAACGTTTTACAATCGGTTTCCCGCTGGTTTTCAGCCTGGGTTCCTGTATGGCTCACGATGTAAATTTCTTCGGCAGAACAAAGATTGCCTTCCTCCCAGAACACACAGTTCCTGACTTCGCATAACACATCTTTTGCCATCCGGACACCCTCCCTTAAAACATGTCGTACGTTTCTAGTTTTTGCAGCGTGCGGCAAACCATTACTGTAAAGCTTTTTCCAATGCTTTTAAATTGTCGTCCATCAAAGTAAAGTAATCTTTATGCGCTTTGATTTCTGCGTTCGTTCGGACGCCGAGATGGTGGATGTAAACCGCTTTTGTATTCGTTTCCTGTTGAACCACTTCCGCAATTTTGGAAGGCACATTTTTTTCAAATACGATGTAGGAAATATGGTCTTGTTTTACTTTCTGGATGATGTTTTCCAGCTGTTTTTGTGACGGTTCATCCGAAGTGGAGAGCCCGGCAATCGGAATTTGTTTGATGCCATATCGTTTTACCCAGTAGCCGTATGCCGCATGGGAAACGACAAGTTCTTTGTTGTCTGACTTTTCAACTGCCTGTTTGTATGCCGCATTGACTTGATCCAGTTTCTTTGCGAGTTGTGCGTAATTTTTCTTGAAATACGTTTTTTGCTTCGGCATTTTTTTCGAAAGTTGTGTTGTAATCATGCCGGCCATTTGCTTGACGTAAATTGGGTCGAGCCAGACATGCGGATCGGCCTTCGTACTTGTTTTATCCGGAACAGGAAGCCGGTCCCCGAGCGCCATCATTTTCACATTCTGGCCTTCGAGCACTTGTTTCGCCTTATTCGCAAAGCCTTCAAGCCCGAGCCCGATGTAAAAGAAAAAGTCGGAATCGGCGAGCTTCAGGATATCTTTCTGTGACGGTTCGTATGTATGTTCATCCGTGCCCGGCGGATAAATCGTTTTAACCGACACATACTTCCCGCCGATTTGCTGTGTAACGTATTCCAGTGGATAGACGGTGGTATAGACCGAAATTTTATGATCCTGCTTGCTTTCCTGTTTGTTTGCACATGCCGTAACAAATAGCATGGTAAAAGCGAGCAGTACGGGAAAAAGTTTTTTCAAAGCGGACGATTCCTTTCTTTTTTAATTCGTAATGATTACGATTTACTCACAAAAAATATATTACTAAACTCCGCTTCATATGGCAAGAAAAATTTTTAAGGGACAGCAAATGCTGCCCCTTAATCTTTTTTGTCTTCTTCTTCGGTTTCAAGCATACCGTAATCGCCGTTTATGGCCTGTTCGTCGGGATCAGCGCCGAAATCGCCGCTCTTTTTTTGCTGCTCTTTTTTCTCTTCCATAAAAAACACCTCCACCTGTAGCGTTTTCCGGAAATGGGAAACGTATACGGGGGAGGGGTTGTTTTTTCACCGGTACGGCGGAAAAGAAACCGAATGGTGTTCAATGTTTTTTCACCGGCCACTGGTCCGGAACGGGGTCATACCCGCCGGCGTGGAATGGGTGGCATTTTAAAATTCTTCTGATTGCCAGGTAGCCGCCGCGAAGTGCGCCGAACCGTTTTACCGCTTCAAGCCCGTAATTCGAGCAGGTCGGCTGAAACCGGCAGCTTGGCGGGAACAGTGGGGAAATCGCAAGTTGATAAAAACGGATCAATTTAATAAAAATGAACTTCAGCATCGATCTGCCCCTTTCTTCGTTTATTTTAGCATGTTTTCAAAAAAGATGTGCAACATATGATTGGGTGTTTGAAGGCCCGGGAAAAGGGTACAAACAAAGCAGGAGGTTGATGAAACATGGCAGAAAACGAACAATTGATGGAAATCTTAAATAAGCAGGTTGCCAACTGGACAGTGCTTTATACAAAATTGCACAACTACCATTGGTATGTGAAGGGACCGAATTTTTTAAGCCTTCACGCCAAATTTGAGGAATTGTACAATCTTGCAAATGACTATCTCGATGAACTGGCTGAACGTCTTCTCGCTTTAAACGGCAATCCGGTAGCGACATTGAAAGGAAGCCTTGAATTGTCATCGGTACAGGAAGCAAGCGGCAATGAGAGCACGGAGGAAATGGTACAGGGGACTGCCAATGACTTTGCGATGATCGCGAAAGAATTGGAGGAAGCGATCGGGCTTGCCAACAGGATTGGCGATGACGCAACCGCCGACATGTTTATCAACATCCAGGAAACGCTCGATAAAAACATTTGGATGCTGAACGCCTTTCTTGGAAGACGGTAACGCAAAAGTGGGAGGTCAAATGGAGCCGGCCCCCGCTATAAAGGCTGTCCCGCCAAAGCGGAACAGCCTTTATTACTGCAAATATTTTGTTGTCGGGTAAGCATCAAAGCCTGCGTAATCGGAAAATTTATCTTTCAGTGTCTCCAGTATGTATAATCCGATAAAATGTTCCAGTTCGGCCGTGCTCATTTCGCGCACAATCCCAAGCAGGTCTTTCCGGTTGTAATTTTCGACGACCGCTGCAGAAATGGCGTCCAAATCTTCTTCATCCCCCGTCAGCCGGTCCCGGTACAGCTCAAACAATTCATCGACTAGCCTCATGCCGTCTCCTCCTTTATTCATTTCTTATTCACTATCCGCAATGGGGCCCTTTTAAACATTTTATGATTATTTTCACGCGATGTACCTCGAAAAATGCAACGGGTTTCAAGAAAAATTTCGCCAATTTTTGCACCCGGTTGCCGTATAATGAAGAACAGGAGGGATTTGATGTATCGGTTTACAGATTTGAACGGCAATCCAGTTACATTTATTTTTGAAAAAAATGCTTTTCCTATAGAGCCGCAGCATGTGCTCGTGCTCGCCCGGTACCGTGGAAACTGGCTTTTGACAAGGCATCCGAAGCGGGGGCTCGAATTTCCGGGCGGAAAAAGGGAAGCGGGCGAGACGGTCCGAGAAGCGGCTGAACGCGAGCTGTATGAAGAAACGGGCGGCATTCCGGAAAACCTTCAATATATCGGGGAATACTGCGTCGATGATCAGGTGCGCGGGCCGTTTGTGAAGGCGGTTTTTTACGCGGACATCGGCCGGCTTGAAACCAAACACGACTATTTGGAAACGGATGGACCTGTGCTTGTGGAAGGCGATCTTGTTGAAAAATTGCAGTCCTCGTCATTCAGTTTTCTCATGAAAGACGGGGTTGTCGAAATAGCGCTCAGACACGTCGAATAATAAGAAAAAGCAGCAGGAAGTTTCTCGGGTTAAACTGAAATCTCGGAAACGTTGAGATTTCGGGGTGATTGGGGCCTTTTTTAACATAGCGTGAATCTCGGTGAAGGTATCCGTATCTTCACATAGGGCGCGTCTATGTTAAGGAAGCGTGAAAAAAAGAAGATGTTCCTTAACATAGGGCACGTTTATGTTAAGGAAGCGTGAAAAAAAGAAGATGTTCCTTCACATAGGGCGCGTCTATGTTAAGGAAGCGAGCAAAAAAGACATTGTTTTTTTACATAGGGCGTGTCTACGTTAAGGAAGCGTGAAAAAAAGAAAATGTTTCTTAACATAGGATGCGTCTACGTTAAGGAAGCGTGAAAAAAAGAAGATGTTCCTTAACATAGAGCACGTCTACATTAAGGAAGCATGGAAAAAAGAAGGCGTATCTTAACATAGGGTGCGTCTACGTTAAGGAAGCAAACAAAAAAGAAGGAGTTCCTTAACATAGAGCGCGTCTACATTAAGATACGTCGGCAAAAACGGCCGCTTCCTTCATATAGAGCGCGTCTACGCTAAGATGCTATACCAGAACAGCTTACCGGCCTATCTGTCTTTTACCAGCTTTTTCTCCAGCCACCCGACAAGCTGGTACATAATGGTTGCCACAATGGCAATCAGGATCATCGAAAGCATGACGAGCGTAAAATTAAACACCTGGAAACCATAGATGATCATGTAGCCGAGCCCTTTTGAAGATACGAGATACTCGCCGACAATGACTCCAACCCATGCAAGCCCGACATTGACTTTCAGCGTGGAAATGATCACAGGAATCGATGCCGGAAAAATGGCTTCCCGGAACACTTGCAAACGGGAGGCGCCGAACGAGTGCAGCACTTTCGTGTAATTTGGGTCGACATCCCGGAACGCCGTATAAATCACAATTGTCGTCACAATGACGGAGATAATGACGCCCATGGCAACAATAGAAGAAAATCCCGGGCCCATGCTGACAATTAAAATCGGCCCGAGCGCTACTTTCGGCATGGCGTTCAGGACGACGAGATACGGGTCAAGAATCTTCGATAAAAACGGCGACCACCAAAGAACGGCGGCAAGTGCCGCGCCGAGCACAGTCCCGAGGATAAAGCCCATGACGGTTTCAAAAACGGTGATTCCCAAATGGACGTAAAGCGAGCCGTCTTCTAACTTTGCCACCAATAACGCCCACACTTTGGACGGGGAGCTGAAAATCAACGGGTCAATCCAATGCAGGCGGCTCGCCACTTCCCAAAGGCAGAAAAAGACAATTAAAATGAAAAGCTGGAAAAAGCGGACCCGGCGTTTTTCTTTGCGCATCGCGGCGAGGTAATCTTCATGCCGGAGCGCCGTACTTTCAGCTGTTTTCAAGGGACTCCAGCTCCTTCCATATGTCATTAAAAAGTTTGAAATAAATTTTTTGGCTTCGCGCTTCAAACGGGCGGAGGTGGCGCAGCTCTGCTGGCACGTCAAAAATTTTATAGAGCCTGCCGGGTTTTGATGCCAATAGCAGGATCCGGTCGCTCATCGCAATGGCTTCACCGATATCGTGCGTGACAAGCACCGCTGTTTTATGGAATTGCTTCAGCGTGTCAAATACCAGGTCCTCCAGTTTTAATTTTGTCTGAAAATCAAGGGCGGAAAACGGTTCATCCAGCAGCAGGATTTTCGGATCGACCGCGAGCGTCCGCACAAGTGCCGCCCGCTGCCGCATTCCTCCCGAAAGTTGGCGCGGGTATTGCTTTTCAGTGCCGGCAAGGCCGATCGTTTGTAAAAGCCCGAGTGCATGTTTTCTTGACTCCGGATTCAGCCGTTTTTCCAATTTCAGCCCGATCATGATGTTTTCTTCAATTGTTTTCCAAGGAAACAAATAGTCCTGCTGAAGCATATAGCCGATGGAAGATTGCCGGGAACCTGGTAGTTTCCCGTCAATCTGCACAATCCCCGCAGTCGGTTGCAGAAGCCCTGCAAGAATCGAAAGCAGCGTTGTTTTTCCGCAGCCGCTCGGGCCCAAAAGCGAGACAAACTCGCCCTCTTCCATTTGAAACGAAATGTTTTCAAGCGCCTTTGTGGCCTGTTTTGCCGTAAAATAGGTGTGATTGACGTTTTGTACGGTCAAAAAATGCATATGTGCTGCCCGCCTGAAGAGGGGCGCACCCCCTTTCCGTTATTTTGCCTTTTTCACAATCGATGCGTTTACCAGTTTGTCGTACGGCACGGTATGGTCGAGTTCTCCGGCTTCTTTCATGATGTCCTGGATCGTGTTCCAGCCGCTTTTGGTTAAAATCATATCGCTGCTGAACGAGCCTTGGCTGCGGTACCGTTCAATGGAGGAGGCGAGCATATCGGTTTTCGTGTCTTTAAAATAAGGCTGAACCGTTTTTGCGACCGTTTCCGCATCGGTTTCTTGCACCCATTTTCCGGCCTTTAGCAGGGCGCGGACAAATTTCACCGCTGTTTTTTCATGCTCTTTCAAATAGCTTTGCTTTGCCATGAAGGTCGTGTACGGCACTTTTCCGGACTCTTTGCCGAAAGAAGCCACAATATAACCCTTTCCTTCTTTTTCCATTGTGGATGCGGTCGGTTCAAACAGCTGGACAAAATCCCCCGTTCCGGATGCATAAGCATTAGCGACATTGGCAAAATCGATGTTTTGGATCAGCTTTGTGTCTTTGTGCGGGTCAATACCGTGCTTTTTCAGGACATACTCGCCGACCATTTGCGGCATTCCACCTTTCCTTTGGCCGAGAAAAGTGGTGCCTTTCAGCATATCCCACGAAAAATGGTCGATTTTTTTGCGCGAGACGAGAAATGTTCCGTCTGTCGCCGTCAGCTGCGCGAAATTGATAACCGGGTCTGCCGCTTTTTGTTTGTATACATAGATGGACGTTTCCGATCCGACAAGCGCAATATCGGTTCCCCCTGAAAGCAGGGCAGTCATCGTTTTATCCCCGCCCCATGTGGTGGTCAGCTTAATATCAAGCCCTTCCTCTTTGAAATATCCTTTTTCAAGCGCGACATAAAGCGGAGTGTAAAAGACGGAGCGTGTCACTTCGGCAACCCGTACTTTCTGCAATGCTTTTTTCTTTGAACCGGTACTGCCGCACGCGCTTAAACTGAATGCAAGCAATGCGGCAAGCAGAAGCATGCATCCGGATTTGAGCCACTTTTTCATCATGCAACCTCCTCATTGGGCTTTTTTACAGCCTATGCCGCGGGCGCTGATTGTGTGAACGCCTAATCAATTAAAAATTTATTTTGCCGGGTTAGGGGAAGAGAAGAGAGCTTATGATAAAAACGATGACAGTACTGGAGACCAGCCGGATGCCGGGGCATAGAGGGCGTCTAGGTTAAGAAAGCGAGGAAAATTGACATCCTTTCTTCACATAGAGTGCATCTACGTTAAGGAAGCGTGGAAAAATGAAGGTCTTCCGTCACATAGAGAGCGTCTACGTTAAGGAAGCGCGGAAAAATGAAGGTCTTCCGTCACATAGAGAGTATCTACGTTAAGGAAGCGCGGAAAAACGAGGCGCTTCCTTTACATAGAGTGCATCTACGTTAAGGAAGCGTGGAAAAACGAGGCGCTTCCTTCACATAGAGAGCGTCTACGTTAAGGAAGCACGGAAAAATGAAGGCCTTTCTTCACATAGAGCGCGTCTACGTTAAGGAAGCAAGCAAAAACGAGTCTCTTTCTTCACATAGAGCGCGTCTACGTTAAGAAAGTGCGTAAAATTGACGGCCTTCCTTCACGTAGGGCGCGTTTCAAGTGCAAGCTTTTCCCTGCATTTTTTATAAATGCCAAAGCTGTCAGCATTCTTGCTAAATCTAGGAATTTTGCTTATTCAGCAATCCCTATTTGCAACCCAGGTCCTTCGCAAATTTTAAAGCGGAATGGTTGTCTTCCATACACCCCCACACTGTGTCTTTCTAAAGGCAAAACGGACGAACTGTTTTTGCGAAAAACACCACCATTTGCGAATTGGATCTTGCAAAGCGAACGAACGGGTTTTGGGAAAAACGCCCCCATTTGCGAATTGGATCTCGCAAAGTGGGCGGCCTAGTTTTACAAAAAACGCCGCCATTTGCAGAATGAACAAAAGCAAATGGCGGCCCTATCAAATCCATGTGTGTCTTTGTTTTCACCATTACGTGTGTGTTATTTTACCCATTTTCGCTGAAATGCGGCAATGTTGGTGTATTCCCCTTCAAGCAGGCGGGAGATCCGGATGTAAATTGGGAGGATCTCTTCGTATACCGCAGTGTTTTCCGGAATCGGGCGATGGGTGTGCGTGGCGCCGATCCAGTCGGAGACAACCGAGAAGTCATCTATTTCGTCGAGCGCGTACATGCCGAGGACGATCGCCCCGAGGCAGGAGCTTTCAAAACTTTCCGGCACGACGACTTCCTGGTTGAAAATATCAGCGAGCATTTGCCGCCACAAATCGGAGCGGGCAAAGCCGCCGGTCGCCTGGATTTTTTTCGGAATGCCGATCATTTCCTGAAGCGCCAGCATGACCGTATAGAGATTATAAATCACGCCTTCCAGCACGGCGCGGACCATATGCTCGCGTTTATGGTGTAGGCCAAGGCCGAAAAACGAGCCCCTTGCATCCGCGTTCCAAATGGGTGCGCGCTCGCCGGCCAGGTACGGATGAAAGATGAGTCCGTCCGATCCCGGGGCAACACGGGCGGCAATTTTCGTCAGCACTTCATACGGATCAATGCCGAGCCGTTTTGCCGTCTCGACTTCGGCTGCGGCCAGTTCATCGCGCACCCACCGGAACGTCATGCCGCCGTTATTGACCGGCCCGCCGACGACCCAGTGGTTTTCCGTTAATGCATAGCAGAAAATCCTTCCCTTTGGATCGGTCACAGGTTTGTCGGTAACGGTCCGGATCGCGCCGCTTGTCCCGATCGTGATCGCGACAACACCGGGGTCGATTGCATTCACACCGAGATTTGAAAGCACCCCGTCACTTGCGCCGACAACAAACGGCGTGTCTTGCGGAATGCCAGTTTCGACCGCATATTCCGGCGCAAGCCCGGTGAGGGAAAAGGTCGTCGGCACAGGTTTTGACAGCTCGTCCGCTGTAATGCCGGCCACATGCAGTGCCTCTTTGTCCCAGTCCAGGTCGTGAAGGTTAAAAAGGCCGGTCGCAGAGGCAAGCGAATAATCGATGACATACTGCCCGAAAAGGTGGTAAAAAATATACTCTTTAATGCCGATAAACTTGAACGTTTTTTTGAACAGCTCCGGTTCCTCGTGGCGGAGCCATGTGATTTTGGAAAGGGGGGACATCGGATGGATAGGGGTGCCGGTCCGCCTGTAAATGTCTTGGCCGTGCCATTCATTCTTTATCTTTTCAGCCCATTTTCTAGCGCGCGCGTCCGCCCAAGTAATGCAGTTGGTTAGCGGTTTTCCGTCTTTGTCCACTGCAATCAAGCTGTGCATCGCGGAACTGAACGAAACAAGTTTTATTTCGGAAGGATCGATGTCGCTTTTTACGATCGCTGTTTTCATCGAGTCAATGACAGCACGGAAAATTTCATCCGGATTTTGCTCGGCGACCTGAGGGGATGGGCTGTAAAGCGGATAGCCTGCATGGTGCATGCTGATGACTTTCCCTTTTTCGCCGAATAAAACAGATTTTGTTGTTGTTGTACCGATATCTACGCCTAAATAATAGGTCATTGAAAGTCAATCTCCTTTATGAACCTGTTGCTTCAAAATGGTTTACAGTTCAGCGTTTTTTTAATTTTTTCCAATACCTTTATTTTAACTGAAACTGGACGGTTTTTAAAAGTTTTTTGGAAAACCGCTGGAATCCGAATTGCTTGACAGACGAAGGCTGCGGCCGACATACTAACATAGAAAGTAAAAGTAAATGGATAAAAGAGGGTACAGCCATGACGATTGCAGTGATTTACGGAAGTTCGCGCCCGCGCGGCAATACAGAGATGCTGACAGAGCGGGCAGTGGAAGGCATGCATGTGGAGCGCTTCTATTTGAAAGATGCGCATATTCTTCCAATTGAAGACAAACGCCATACGGATTCAGGGTTTTCAAAAGTGGAGGATGATTATAGCATTCTCATCCAGCATATTTTCATGTGCGATACGATTATCTTTGCAACGCCGATTTACTGGTACGGGATGTCGGGGCTGATGAAAACCTTCATCGATCGCTGGTCGCAAACATTGCGGGATCCGCAGTTTCCGGATTTTAAAAAAAGAATGGCGGAGAAAAAAATTTATGTGATTGCAGTCGGCGGGGATATGCCACGTGTCAAAGGGCTGCCGCTGATCCAGCAGTTTGCGTATATTTTTGACTTTTTAGGCATGCGTTTTGACGGTTACATTCTTGGAGAGGGCAATAAACCCGGCGATATTGTACAAGATAAAGAGGCAATCTTTGCAGCGGATCAATTAAACGAAACACTGAAAAGGTGATGCAATTTGAAGACCGTGATCGAAAAGCAGCTTTTTCCGTCCCCAAATCCGCGTGTGCGCATGTATCTTGTGACATACTGGTCGGACGGCTTGAAAGTGAAAGGGTTGCTGGCAGAGCCGGATGACGGGCGCGTTTATGACGGGTTTTTATATTTACGCGGCGGCATCAAAAGCGTCGGGATGGTGCGGCCGGCGCGGATCGGCGAGTTTTCGTCGGAAGGGTTTATCGTTTTCGCGCCTTTTTACCGCGGCAACTGGGGCGGGGAAGGCGATGAAGACTTTGGCGGAGACGATATGCATGATGCGTATTTTGGTTTTGACGTATTGATGGAGAATGAGCGGGTGAGCGGGCGTGTCCACGTTTTCGGATTTTCCCGCGGCGGCATCATGGCATTCGGCACCGCGGAAGCACGGCCGGCCGCGTCTATTGTCACATGGGGCGGCGTTTCGGATGTTGCGCTCTGTTATGCGGAACGGGTCGATTTAAGAAAAATGATGAAGCGCGTGATCGGGGGCACGCCGGAAAAATATCCGGAACGGTACCGGGTGCGGACGCCACTGTATAAGCTCGGGCAAATTGGTTGCCCCGTTCTCGTTATCCACGGGGAGAAGGATCAAAATGTGTCCGTGGAACACGCCATTCGTCTCGAACACGGTCTCAAACAGCTTGGAAAATCGGTTGAAACATGGTATTTCCCGGAACTTGGCCACCATTTCCCGCCGCCTGTAAACCGGCGGGTTGTCCATGCTGCCAGCGTTTGGATGAAAAGGCATTCCGCACATGATACAATAGAAGCAACGACGGAGGTGAGCCGAATGGGAATGCCGATGGAACTCGATACGATGCTCGTGACGAACGGAAAAGAAGAGCGTATTGAGCAAAACCTCTTTTTGCTAAAACAACCGGGATACTGCGTGTATCCGCTTGATACGCCGGTTGAAATCCGGAAAAAGAAGGAACACGGGCCGAGCGGAAGCGCTGTCATCCGCAAACTGGAATGGGAAAACAATACAACGATCGTTCACTATGAATTGGTTTCTTTGAACACGCCGAATTAAACAGGCGCCGCACCATGGTCCGCGGCGCCTGTTTAGTTTATCAGGACGGGCGGAAGGGAATTTTACAAGTGTAATGCCTGGCTGGTCTTGCGGAGAACGCCGGAATTCGGCCAAAGGGCAATGCCTTGTGAACGGAACTGAACCAGCTTGCGGGTAGCGCGGAGAAAGAACGGATCCGGCGGGAGTGGTGCCGGAGTATTGGTGAATGGAACTGCTAAAATTTTTCAACTGGGCCTAGACCGGTGTGGACAGGAATATTGGCGAACGCAACACGTCTTGCAAGTGTGCCGCCAGCCTGGTTCTTCGGGATGAAATGGGCAGGATTGAAAATACTAATCGGAAGAGAGGCCGGCTTCTAAAACTGGAAAAGAGAACTGGTCGCAGCGATTTAAAAAGGCTGGCAGCTACTCCCGCCAGAATCGAATACTTGAGGTAAAGGGCCGGCCTTCCGCATTTGCTTGAAAAAGGAGGAGAAGTCCAAAGATGGAAACGGACTACAAAAAAGCTTGCGGCGCATATGCCGTCATTTTTGATGCGAAAAAAGAAAAAGTCGGGGTGGTGCCATCGGGCAGCGGCTACAGGCTGCCGGGTGGGGAAATCAGCCGCGGGGAGTCTGAACTTGCCTGCCTGATGCGGACAGTCGGCGCGGAACTTGAAATCGCGGGCTTTTTAGGCAAAGCGGCACAGGAAACGGGCGCGCGGTCCATGGATGAAGGCCTGTTTTATTTAGGAAAATGGGAACAGCCCCGCAAAGGAAGCCATAACTTGGAATGGCTCAACCTTCACGAGGCTGTGGAAAAAATGGCCGGTGCCCACCATCAATGGGCAGTGCAGGAAGGAATCAGCGCCGTCCAGACAAGCACCTGGTTTTAACTGGGTTTCCGCTTTTGCTTAAATGAGCAGACCCTTGGTACTCGCCGTAACCTTTTGGGTTGCTGCAGCGTTTCCGCTTTTACAGAAATGAGCATACCACAATTTAATTGGAGTCTCATTTTAATTTAAAATGCGGGCTCCCGTTTATGCTTATATAAGCGGGCCGCCGAGTTTTTCAATGTCATCCGGCACCGAAAATTGCCGGAAATTTTCTTTGAACCGGGCTGCAAGTTCGAACGCTTTTTCACGGTAAGCCTGCTTGTCCGTCCATGTATCTGCCGGATAAAGGACGTCATCTGACACCCCTTCAATATGAACCGGGATGTGTAGCCCGAAAATATCATCCTGCCGTGTTTCGGTATCTTTCAGTTTGCCGTTTATCGCAGCCCGGACCATGGCCCGCGTATCGCTTAATTTCATGCGGGAACCGGTTCCGTACGGGCCGCCTGTCCAGCCGGTATTGACAAGAAATACCTGGACGTTGTGCCTGTCAACTTTCTCGCCGAGCATTTCCGCATAAACGGCGGGCTCAAGCGGCAAGAACGGCGCGCCGAAGCAAGTGGAGAACACGGCTTCCGGGCGCGTGACGCCGCGTTCGGTACCGGCCAGTTTAGAAGTGTAACCGCTTAAGAAATGGTACATGGCCTGCTCTTTTGTCAGCCTGCTGATCGGCGGCAGGACACCGGATGCATCGGCCGTCAGGAATATAATGGTTGACGGATGGCCGGCCATGCCGGAGCGGGCAATATTGCCGATGTTTTCAATCGGGTAAGCAGCCCTTGTATTTTCCGTCAGTGCATTGTTGTCATATTGCGGTTTGCGGGACACCGGATCTACGACCACATTTTCAAGTACGGTCCCAAAACGGATCGCCTGGTAAATTTGTGGTTCTTTTTCTTCCGTAAGCCCGATGCACTTTGCATAGCATCCGCCTTCAATATTGAAGACACCGCTGTCGGACCAGCCGTGCTCATCGTCCCCTATAAGTGCGCGCTCCGGATCGGCGGAAAGCGTCGTTTTCCCGGTCCCGGACAAGCCGAAAAACAGGGCCGTATCGCCGTTTTTCCCAGTATTGGCGGAGCAGTGCATGGGAAGGATGCCTTTTTGCGGCAGCAAGTAATTCATGATGGAAAAAATGCTTTTTTTCATTTCGCCTGCATATTCCGTCCCGCCGATCAAAATTATCCGGCGTTCAAGTGAAATCATGATGAACGCTTCGGAATGCGTGCCGTCAAGCGCCGGGTCTGCCTTAAACAGCGGCGCGGAAAGAATCGTAAATTGCGCATCGTGTTGATAGAGCTCCTCCGCATCCGGCCGGATAAACAATTGATGCGCGAATAAATTATGCCAGGCGAACTCATTCACGGTCTGGATCGGAAGGCGGCTTTTTGGATCGGCACCCGCAAAACCTTTAAACACAAAAATTTCGTCTTTCCCTTTTAAATGCCGGACCATTTTTTCATAAAGCCTGTTGAACACGCCGGGAGAAACCGGCTGGTTGATTTTGCCCCAGTCGACACGGTCTTTTGATTCGGAGTCGACGACAATAAATTTATCTTTCGGTGACCTTCCTGTATATTTTCCTGTTGCAGCAGAAATGGCCCCTTCCGTTGTCAGTACAGCTTCTTTCCGTTCGATAATTTTTTCCATTAATTGTGGCACGGAAAGCTGCATGCGTACGTTTTCCCCCGACAACAAAAACTTTAAATCGTCAGAAGCGCCAATCAGATCCATTTTCATAAACCGCCCCTTTGAATAACTTATTTCACTTTAAACGATATCAGTATAACATATTCATCCGTTTATTACATACTTTTTTCCGGGAAAAATGCAGAGGACAAAGGGGAGAAGGGCGAAAAAATCATTGACAGCGCCTGCTAAATTGCGTATGATTTTACTTTGAACGGATACTCTTATCCCGAGCTGGTGGAGGGACGGGCCCGATGAAACCCAGCAACCCGCCTCTGGAACAGGCAATGCGCTCGCAACGCAGCTGCCGCTTGACTTCCAGGCAAAGGTGCTAACCTGCAGCAAGGATTGTTTCCTTGAACGATAAGAGTGAAAGGCGCGATTGATTGAAGTCAAAACCTTTCCACTCATGATGAATGGGGAAGGTTTTTATTTTTGGCTTTGTACATGAAATGAATCGAGTTTAGGGTATGAGTACCGTTTCCAATATGTAACCATATAAGGAGGAAAAGCGGATGTTAAAAGGACGGCATTTGTTCACATCGGAATCGGTGACGGAAGGCCATCCGGACAAAATTTGCGACCAGATTTCCGATGCCATTTTGGATGCCATTTTAGAAAAAGACCCGAATGCCCGCGTTGCCTGTGAAACTTCCGTCACAACAGGGCTCGTGCTTGTCACGGGGGAAATTTCCACCAATACATATGTGGATATTCCGAAAGTGGTGCGCAAGACCATTAAAGAGATCGGCTATACGCGCGC
Source organism: Weizmannia sp. CD-2023 (assembly GCF_036225245.1). Classification (NCBI taxonomy): domain Bacteria; kingdom Bacillati; phylum Bacillota; class Bacilli; order Caryophanales; family Bacillaceae; genus Heyndrickxia; species Weizmannia sp. CD-2023. The sequence goes on along the minus strand of NZ_JARTJQ010000002.1, from coordinate 18,492 downwards.
GAAATACGGGTTTGATGCGGAAACCTGCGCGGTGCTGACATCGATTGACGAACAGTCCGAAGATATTGCGCGCGGCGTTAACCAGGCTTTGGAAGCCCGCGAAGGCGGGATGAGCGACGAAGAGATTGAGGCAATCGGAGCCGGCGACCAGGGCCTGATGTTCGGGTTTGCCTGCAATGAGACAGAAGAGCTGATGCCGCTTCCCATTTCGCTTGCCCACAAGCTTGCCCGCCGTCTTGCTGAACTCCGCAAACAAGAAGTGATCCCGTATTTGCGCCCGGATGCAAAGACACAGGTGACAGTTGAATATGACGAGAACAACCAGCCTGCCCGGATTGATACGATTGTCATTTCAACGCAGCATGATCCTGACACAAGCGCCGGACAAATCCAGGAAGATATGAAAAAATACGTCATTGAACCGGTTGTGCCGGCACACTTGCTCGATGCGGATACAAAGTATTTGATTAATCCGACCGGCCGCTTTGTCATCGGCGGCCCTCAAGGGGATGCGGGGCTGACCGGCCGCAAAATCATTGTCGACACGTACGGCGGCTATGCCCGGCACGGCGGCGGCGCATTTTCCGGGAAAGACCCGACGAAAGTGGACCGTTCCGCTGCTTATGCCGCCCGCTATGTTGCGAAAAATATTGTTGCGGCAGGCCTTGCGGAAAAATGCGAGGTACAGCTTGCGTATGCGATCGGGGTGGCGAAGCCCGTTTCTATTTCCATCGATACGTTTGGGACCGGAAAAGTGCCGGAAAAAGTGCTGATCGAGGCGGTCGAAGCTCATTTTGACCTGCGCCCGGCCGGCATTATCAAAATGCTCGACTTGCGCCGTCCGATTTACAGGCAGATCGCTGCGTACGGGCATTTCGGCCGCGATGATTTGGATGTGCCTTGGGAAAAAACGGACAAAGCCGGGGCGTTGAACGAATTCGCCCGCAATCATATCGGAAAATAATAGGAAAAAGAGCGCGCCTGGTATACAGGCCGCTCTTTTTCATAAAACGGCGGGAATAAGGAATCCTGTTTGCCTCATTTTTAACAAAAACCCTGCAAACTGGCGGAAAACATGCTAAACTATATTACATGTGCAGAATTTGGCCGTCAAATTTTGGCGGAAATGCATTTGTTTTTTAAAGAAATAAATTTACAATAGAGTATATCGAAATGAAGTAGGTGACTTTTTACATGTGCGGATTTATTGGCTGCGTCCATGACCATCCCGTTACATTATCAGACGAAGACAGGCAACAGTTTAAACAGATGAATCATATGATTGAGCACCGCGGCCCGGATGATGAAGGCTTTTATGAAGACGAGCATATCCAGTTCGGTTTCAGGCGCCTGAGCATTATCGATATCGAGGCGGGGCACCAGCCTTTAACATACGAAAACGAACGGTACTGGATTATTTTTAATGGCGAAATTTATAACTATGTTGAATTACGTGAAGAATTGATTAAAGAAGGGATGACATTCGAAACGAATTCGGATACGGAAGTCATTCTTGCCATGTACAGCCGTTACGGCGAAAAAGCAATCGGACGCCTGCGCGGGATGTTCGGGTTTGCGATCTGGGATAAGCAGGAACAAACGCTGTGCGGCGCGCGTGACCCGTTCGGCATTAAACCGTTCTTCTATTATGAAGACGGCGATAAAATGTATTTCGGTTCTGAAAAGAAAAGCATTTTGCTTGCCATGGAAAAACCAGAACTGAATTATGATGCTGTCCAATATTATTTAACCTACCAATTTGTGCCCGAACCTTTCACCATGACAAAAGGCATCCGGAAACTTGAACCGGGCCATTATTTTGTGAAAAAAATTGGCAAACCGATGGAAATCAAACGATATTGGAAAGCATCCTTCCACCCGGTTCATAAAAGCGAGGACGAATTTATTCAAGAAGTGCGTGACGTAATGATTGATTCGGTGAAAGTCCATATGCGCAGCGATGTACCGGTTGGCGCATTCCTGTCGGGTGGGATCGATTCCTCGATTACGGCATCGATTGCAAAACAGTTCCATCCGGGCATTAAAACATTCTCCGTCGGCTTCGAACGCGACGGCTACAGCGAAATTGATGTGGCCAAAGAAACGGCGGAAAAACTCGGGGTTGAAAATATCAGCTATGTGATCACGCCGGAAGAATACATGAAAGAACTGCCAAAAATCATTTGGCATATGGACGATCCACTCGCAGATCCTGCCTGTGTGCCCCTTTATTTTGTGGCGCGTGAAGCAAGAAAGTACGTGACCGTTGTTCTGTCTGGCGAAGGCGCGGATGAATTGTTCGGCGGCTATAATATTTACCGTGAACCGCAGTCGCTTGAAGTTTTTGATAAAATTCCGGCTGCCGGAAAATCTATTTTGAAAGCTTTGGCGAAAGTGTTGCCGGAAGGGGTAAAAGGAAAAAGCTTTATCGAACGCGGCGTCACGCCAATGGAAGACCGTTATATTGGCAATGCGAAAATGTACACCGAAGAAGAAAAACGCGACTTGCTGTTGACTTATAACAACAGCCTTGACTACCGTGACATCACAAAGCCGCTGTACAATGAAACAAAAGGCTATGATCCGGTTAACCGGATGCAATATATCGATATCCATACGTGGATGCGCGGCGATATTTTGCTGAAGGCGGACCGGATGACGATGGCCCATTCACTTGAACTGCGTGTGCCGTTTTTGGATAAAGAAGTGTTCCGGGTCGCTTCGCAAATTCCGGCGAGCTTAAAAACGTCTCATAACACAACGAAGTATGTTTTGCGTAAAGCGGCAGAAGGCATTGTGCCGGAACATGTGCTGAATCGGAAAAAACTCGGGTTCCCGGTCCCGATCCGCCACTGGCTGAAAGATGAAATGCATGATTGGGCGGCAGAGATCATCAAAACGAGCCCGACCGATGACATCATCAACAAACAATATGTACTGAAGCTCTTGGAAGACCATTGTGCAGGCAAGCTCGATTACAGCCGGAAAATCTGGACCGTGCTCATTTTCATGCTCTGGCATGCCGTGTATATGGAAGACAAGTACGATTTCCAAAAAGGCGCACAAGGGCGGCTTGCCGGCGCTTCGCTGTAATCTCCAAAAAATCGATTCACAATCGGGAAAATAACCGGGTAAAGTTGTCCGCAAAATGAGCGGACAGGAGGTTTTTCCGTCTTCAAAAGGGGATGGAATTGTGAAATGGTCCGGTGTTCGTTCAGCGTTTCACAGTAAGAAAGCTGGGACAAAAAAGGGGGGTCTGGCCCCGCTTCCGTGTAATCGGAAACGGGGGCAGGCCCCTTTATCGTATAACGCTTTTTTCGTATATGCCTGGTAAGCTTTGCATTTATCCCGGTTCGCAGCATGGCTTTTTTTGTTCATTTTTTCGCTTGTTTGCGGCTTAAAACAGTGCGGCTGCCGATGCTTTTAAAGAAGGCGTTATTTTTGTCCCCGCCGGTAACCTTTGTCAGCGCCCGACGGAATTTTTATAGTACTGTGCTTTTTCGGCATATTCGCGGACGATGCGGCGCATGTCCTGGATATCTTTTTCGGTAAGTTCACGGATCACTTTTGCCGGGCGGCCGAACGCAAGCGTATGCGGAGGAATCTTTTTCCCGGGCGTTACAAGGCTGCCGGCGCCAATAAAAGCGCCTTCCCCGATTTCGGCGCCGTCAAGAATAATTGAACCCATGCCGATCAAAGCTTTTGTCCGAACATGGCAGCTATGTAAAATTACCTGGTGGCCGACCGTCACTTCATCTTCCAGTATGAGCGGTGTTTGCGGGCTTTCGTGCAGGACGCAGTTATCCTGGACATTTACCTTTTGTCCGATTTTTACCGGTGCGACATCGCCGCGGATAACGGTTCCAAACCAGATGCCGGATTCATCGCCGATTTCAACGTCCCCCGTAACGGTCACATTGTCAGCAATATAAGCAGTTGGCGCAATCAAAGGGGTTTTTCCATTGTAAGCATAAATCATATTCATACCCTCCTGTTTTGATCTTTTCTTTTATCTTAAAGAATTGGGAATAAATTGTGAATAAATCGGGTTAAAAATGGCATATGTTTTTCAGAACAGAAGGATTATGGGTAAAATAAAAGCAGGATGGTTTCGCAGGTTTTGAAGGAGGCAGGAACATGTGGAAATGGGAAGCAGATGAAAACCCAAAAGCAGTCATCGTCATAGTTCATGGCGCGATGGAACATCACCGCCGCTACAGCTGGCTAATTGAGATGTGGAGATCAAGCGGCTATCATGTCGTGATGGGCGATCTTCCCGGTCATGGGATGACATCAAGAGCAAAAAGGGGGCATATTGATTCCTTTGATGAATATACAACAGAGATAAAAGAGTGGGTGACGGCAGCCTATCAGTTCGACCTCCCGATTTTTCTCCTCGGTCACAGCATGGGCGGGCTGGCGGTCATCCGGCTGCTTGAGCAGGAACATCTGAAAATCGCGGGGGTTATTCTTTCCTCGCCGTGCCTTGGGCTTGTCCAGTATCCTTCAAAGCTGCTCGGCCTGCTTTCGATCGGGTTAAACCGGATTGCCCCGGGCCTCCGCTTTAACAGCCCGCTGACCGTGCAAATGGCAACGCGGAATAAGGATATTCAAATGCAGGCGGTCAACGATTCATTGATGCTGACAAAAGTATCTGTCCGCTGGTACCGTGAGCTGCTCGCAGCGATGCGGCAGGCACAGATGGATACCGTACGGCTGCCGGACGTCCCGTTTCTTGTCATGCAGGCCGGGAATGACAAAATTGTGGACAAGGGGGCTGTCGTAAATTGGTTTAACCAAACTTCCGTGTCCGAAAAATTATACAAAGAATGGCCGAAATGCTACCATGAAATTTTCAATGAACCGGAAAGGGAAGATGTTTTCCTTTATGCGAAAAATTTTGTGGAAAACCGGCTCCGCACGTTAGGCTATATATTAGAATGAGGTGACGCTTGTGACAATTCCATCCTATCCGATCTCATTAATGGCGCAAGTTTACCGCCGGGTGATGCCGGCTGTCCACCGTGAACTCCATTACTGGCGGGAAAAGGCACGCCAGATTCCCAATGATGAATTAAAGACACAGGCGCTCGCCAGCATTCAACATAAAACGTTTCACTGTGAAGGCGGATCGATCCTCGGCCTTTTGGCAATGGAAGAGCGGACAGCGGCTTTTCGGTTTATTGTCGCTTACCAGACGATCAGCGACTATCTTGATAATCTATGCGACCGCAGCACATCGCTTGACCCGGTTGATTTCCGAGCACTGCACGAGTCCATGTCCGATGCGCTTACAGTCGGCGCACCGTTGAAAAATTATTACCGTTACCGACTGGACCAGGATGACGGTGGTTATTTGCATGAACTCGTGCGGACATGCCAGGTTGTGTTGAGCCGCATCCCTCAATATAAAGCCATTCAACCTTATTTGCTGGAACTTTGCCGTTATTATTCGGATCTGCAAGTACATAAACATGTGCGCGTAGAGGAACGGGTGCCGCGGCTAAAGGAATGGTTTTTGCGCTACAAGCCGGATTTTCCAGATATGGAATGGTATGAGTTTTCCGCCTGTTCCGGCTCGACCCTCGGGATTTTCTGCCTTGTTTCCTACGCGCTCCGGGACGATTTCCGCCCTGAATATGCGACAATCATCCGTGACGGGTATTTTCCTTATATTCAGGGGTTGCATATTCTGCTGGATTATTTTATCGACCAGGACGAAGACAAAAAAGGCGGAGACTTGAATTTTTGTTTTTATTACCCGAGCGAAGAAGAGCTGTTTAAACGGCTGAAGCATTTTTTGCAGGAGGCGGATAAACATACGGCCCGACTCCCAAATGAAAAATTTCATAAACTGATTAACCGGGGGCTTTTGGCTGTTTATTTGTCAGATGAAAAGGTGAAGAAGCAGCGGAGCGTTCAGAAATTGTCGCGGAAAATGATCAAATTTGCCGGCTCGATCAGTTTATTCTTTTATTTTAACGGAAAAATGTACCGCGCCATCAAAAACATGATCCCGGCCAGCCTGGCAAAAACAATAGTAAAATGAGCCGGCTGGTGGCAACGGGAAAGGGCAGATTTTATCGGCCCCTTTGTTGCCGTTTTTAGAAAAGGCGGATGGTTGTCTGGTTGAGGAAACCGGAGCAATGTGGCTTTTTCCGGCCGGACTTTTTGCATCATTCAAGAGCCGGCCGTGTTCATATACGATTAAAAAAGGCGGGCTTTCGTACCCGGCCCCGTTGTTACCGTTTTTCAAAGGCAATGAGAAAAGGCGTGCTTTTCGTACCCGGCCCTTTTGTTATCGCTTTTTGAATGGCATGAAAAAAGGCGGGCTTTGCATAATCCAGAACCCGGTCAGATTCATATGCGATTGAAAAAGGCAGCTGTTCGTAGCCGGCGCATATGTTATCGCTTTTGGGAATGACATGAAAAAGCCAGGTTCCCGTTATGTTTTGAATCCGAACCAATCGATCCTTCGTTATCGTTTTTCAATAGCAATAAGAAAAGGCGGATGGTTTGCCTGGTTGAGAAATTCATACCGGAGCACATGCGCCTTTTTCTGATCGAGCTGTTTTACATAATCCAGGAGCCGGTCACGTTCATACGCGCCGCCTTCATGGCCGTGGTAAACCACAACTGCGATGATCCCGCCGGTTTCAAGCATGGAAAAAATCTGCTCGAGTGCGGCAATGGTTGACTCCGGCCGGGTAATGACCGTTTTGTCGCTGTCCGGCAAATAGCCCAAATTGAAAACCGCTCCGCTGATCTTGCCATGCAGCGCTGCCGGGATGCATTCGCTGGCATGTTCATGGCCGGTGCAGAAAAGTTCGGCGCGCGTAACGAGGCCTTCTTTCTCCAGGCGTTCCTTTGTCCGCCTCACCGCTTCCGGCTGGATATCAAAAGCAAACACTTTTCCACCTTCTCCAACCCGTTTGGCGAGAAATACAGTATCATGCCCGTTCCCGGCTGTTGCGTCAATGGCAAAACCGCCGCTCTTTACAGCTTTTTCTAAAAGTAAATGAGCAAATGAGAGAACAGGAAGCATATTCATCTTTGCAGCATCTCCATTTATTGATTGGTCTACAGGCGAAAGTTGAACGCCTGTTTTTTTACTGTGAAAAGGCAAATGTGCCCCATGTAAATCATATTTTTCAGCGCTTTCCATTCGAATACCGGAATGGACACGGCAAAATCGTTCTTATTCTTCAGACATACAGGCTCGCGCCCCAAAATGGTAAAAAACCGTCTTTATGCAGCGCACTCCTTTTGCATTTTACCATGAACGGGTGCGGGTGCAAAGGCGGCTCGGATTCTAAATCGAGCTGTCGGGAAGAAACTCCCAATGCGCTGGGGAAACATTTTTTCTGCACGGGGCATTATACAAATGAAGCCTGCACGCTTCAAAGCATAAAGGGGGGAATCGTGATGGCCACACGGGAAGCAGTCGAAAATTGTATCAACCGTTGCGAGCAAGCCGTTCAATCGGCGCGTGAGCAATTTGCGGAAGGCAACCGCCAGGAAAACTACGGCTATTATGATTTTTCGGAACCGTTAACAGAGCTGGAAGAAGCCTATAATGAACTTTGCAAATTGGCGATCAGTGCCAACTCCCAGCAGCGTGAGCGCCTCCACCGTATGCGCCTTGTGATTCAGCAGCTGCAAAACGAGATGATTTTACAGGAACATGAACCGACCATGTAATTGGAAAAACGTAAGCCGGAAACTTGCTGGGGCAAAATGCTCAATAAGCAAATGGGGAAAACGGAAAAGCCAGGCAAGTAACCCAGCGAAAAATCCGGCGGGAACAACGGGAATATGGGAGCAGTTTCGGCACGTTAAAATTAGGAAAAACAACAAGAAAAGCCGGCCGGATTCATGAAAGCGGGATAGGGCACGGGCCTTATCCCGCTTTTAATGCAAATGTTGGATCAAGTAGAGGACGGGGAATTGCCATAATATTTATATTTTGCAAGAATGCTTGTAACTGTCGGGAAAAACCCCTACAATTTCCTTTGATCGATTCATTAGCAGGGGGGCATTCATTTTGCCAAAAACTGTGTGGCTGCTTGTCATTGGCATGGCTGTCAACATGACTGGCGCTTCTTTTTTATGGCCGTTAAATTCAATCTATATCCACGATCATCTCGGTAAATCGCTGTTTATCGCCGGGCTTGTGCTCATGCTGAATAATTTTACAAGCGTCATCGGCAGTCTTTTGGGTGGATATTTGCATGATAAAATCGGAGGTTACCGTTCCGTAATACTGGGTGGCTTGATCTCTGCCGCGGCGCTTGCCGGCTTGACATGGAACCACGCTTGGCCGGATTATGTATTTTTCCTCGGTGCCATCGGGCTCGGTTCCGGCATGATCGGCCCGGCGATCCTTGCAATGGCGGGCGCGGCTTGGAAAGGCGGAGGGAGAAAAGCGTTCAATGCCATCTATGTCGCCAACAACATCGGGGTTGCACTCGGTGCCGCGCTGGGCGGTGTGATTGCTTCCTATTCCATTGACCTTATTTTTGCAGCGAATCTTGCACTTTTTCTTGTTTTTATGGCGATTGCTATCTTCGGCTACCGGAATATTGCCGAAAAACATGCCGGATATGCGGGCGCAGCCGCTGCTTCTGCCAAACGTGCAGGACGGGCGCAAGTGGCATCACTCATCCTGTTATGCTTTGCTTATTTCCTGGCATGGACGGCGTACACGCAATGGACGGCCACGATTTCCACTTATACGCAGACGCTTCATATATCGCTGAACAAATACAGCTTTCTTTGGACATTGAATGGCGCGATCATCGTGCTCGGCCAGCCGCTCCTTTTGCCGTTTTTAAAGCGGTTCTTGCCGGAAGTCAAACAGCAAATTGTTGTTGGGACGGCCATTTTTATGCTGTCATTCGCTGTCGTTGCCTTTGCCGGGCATTTTGCCGGTTTTTTAGTGGCAATGGGCATTTTAACGGTTGGGGAAATGCTTGTCTGGCCGGCCGTGCCCGCCGTTGCCAATACACTTTCGCCGAAAGGGCGGGAAGGGTTTTACCAGGGCATCATCAACAGTGTCGCAACATGCGGCAGAATGATTGGCCCTGTTGTTGGCGGGTTTGTCGCAGATGCATTCGGCATGAAGGCATTGTTCGGGTTGCTCATTATTTTTCTCGCTATTTCCCTTTTATTGGCCTTGTTATATGACCGCCCACTCGTGGAAAAATCACATTCTGGGGCAACAGGAAAATAATATTGAAACTGGGAATGAATTTCTGTAAAATAGGTTATAAATTGAATAAACGATAGAAGAACGTTGACAAGGAGTAGTAACGGCGGCGCTGAAACAAGAGAATTGGCGGAAGGTGCAAGCCAATCAGAGAGCCCCGTGAACTCGCCTTTGAGTTGCAAATATGAACCCGTTTTAGTATTTGCCGTATTCCGCGTTAAGGACTTAAAGTGAGTGCTTGCACTAATTTGGGTGGTACCGCGGGAGAACCCTCTCGTCCCTTTTTCTTGGGATGGGAGGTTTTTTGCGTCCTATATTGTCAATGTCGATACATAAAAAAGGAGGAGTCTGTCATGAGTTTTGACCACCGGAAAATCGAAAAGAAATGGCAGCAGTACTGGGAAGAGCATCACACGTTCCGTACCGGTGAAGACGAAAATAAACCGAAATTTTATTGCCTGGATATGTTTCCGTATCCGTCGGGGGCAGGCCTTCACGTCGGGCACCCGGAAGGCTATACGGCGACCGACATCGTGTCGCGGACGAAACGGATGCAAGGATATAATGTCCTCCATCCGATGGGGTGGGATGCATTCGGGCTTCCGGCTGAGCAGTATGCGATTGATACCGGCAATGATCCGGCTGTTTTCACGATTCAAAATATCAATACGTTCCGCCGCCAGATGAAATCGATCGGGTTTTCTTATGATTGGGATAGGGAAATCAACACATCTGATCCGGAATATTATAAATGGACGCAGTGGATTTTTCTGCAGCTGTGGAAAAAGGGGCTTGCTTATATTGATGAAGTGCCAGTCAACTGGTGCCCTGCGCTCGGAACCGTGCTGGCAAACGAAGAAGTCATTGACGGCAAGAGCGAACGCGGCGGGCATCCGGTCATCCGCAAACCGATGCGCCAGTGGATGTTGAAAATTACCGCCTATGCAGACCGCCTTCTTGAAGACCTTGAGGAGCTGGATTGGCCGGAAAACATTAAGGATATGCAGCGCAACTGGATTGGCCGTTCGGAAGGGGCGGAAGTGACATTCCAGGTTGAAGGCACAAATGAAACGTTTACCGTTTTCACGACCCGCCCGGATACGCTGTTCGGGGCGACCTATGCCGTGCTTGCGCCGGAACACCCGCTTGTGGATAAAATCAAAACAGATGAGCAGGCCGATGCAGTTCAGGCTTACATTGCCGAGGTGCAATTAAAAAGCGACCTTGAACGGACGGACCTTGCGAAAGACAAAACCGGCGTATTTACGGGGGCGTATGCCGTGAACCCGGCGAACGGCGAAAAAATGCCAATCTGGATTGCCGATTATGTATTAATGAGCTACGGGACAGGCGCAATCATGGCGGTGCCGGCCCATGACGAACGCGACTATGAATTTGCCCGCAAATTCGATTTGCCGATTAAAGAAGTCGTCGCAGGCGGCAACGTTGAAAAAGAAGCCTATACCGGTGACGGCGAACACGTCCATTCCGGATTTTTAAACGGGCTGGATAAACAGGCAGCGATTAAACGCATGATCGAGTGGCTCGAAGAAAAAGGGATCGGACAGAAGAAAGTGACATACCGCCTGCGTGACTGGCTGTTCAGCCGCCAACGTTACTGGGGCGAGCCGATCCCGGTTATCCACTGGGAAGACGGGACCATAACGGCCGTGCCGGAAGAAGAGCTGCCACTCATGCTTCCGAAAATGAAGGAAATCAAACCGAGCGGAACAGGTGAATCACCGCTTGCGAATGTGGAAGACTGGGTCAATGTTGTCGATCCGAAAACAGGGAAAAAAGGCCGGCGCGAAACAAACACAATGCCGCAATGGGCGGGAAGCTGCTGGTACTTCCTCCGTTTCATCGATCCGAAAAATCATAAAGCGATTGCCGATCCGGAAAAGCTGAAAAAATGGCTGCCGGTTGACCTGTACATCGGCGGAACCGAGCATGCGGTGCTGCACTTGCTGTATGCCCGCTTCTGGCATAAATTTTTGTACGATATCGGGGTGGTGTCAACGAAAGAACCATTCCAAAGATTGTTCAACCAAGGCATGATCCTGGGCGCGAACCATGAAAAGATGAGCAAATCGCGCGGCAATGTCGTTAATCCGGATGACATTCTTGAGTCACACGGGGCCGATACGCTCCGGCTGTACGAAATGTTCATGGGCCCTTTGGATGCATCGATCCCGTGGTCGACGAACGGCCTTGACGGTTCCCGCCGCTTCCTTGACCGGATTTGGCGCCTGTTTGTGAATGAAGACGGCAGCCTGTCAGAAAAAATCCAGGACAAGGCCAATCCGGCACTGGAAAAAACGTATCATCTGACGGTCAAAAAAGTGACAGAAGATATCGATGCCCTTCATTTTAACACGGCCATTTCGCAATTAATGGTGTTTATCAACGATGCCTATAAAGTGGAAGTGATACCGAAAACGTATGTGGAAGGCTTCGTCAAACTGCTGTCGCCGTTTTGCCCGCATATTGCCGAAGAACTGTGGGAAAAACTTGGCCACAGCGGGACGATCACATATGAAGCATGGCCTGCTTTTGATGCTTCAAAACTCATCGAAAATGAAGTGGAAATTGTCCTTCAGGTAAATGGCAAAGTGCGCAACAAAGTAAAGATCGACCGCAATATGAGCCGCGAGGACATGGAAAAACTCGCGCTTGCGGATGAAAAAATCAAGGAATTTACGGAAGGAAAAACGATTCGCAAAATCATTGCCGTACCGGGCAAACTCGTCAACATTGTGGCAAACTGATGGATTTCCGGAAAACGGGGTTTTACGGTGAAATGGCCGTAAGCCCCGTTTTTTATGCGTGAAATTCATAATTTGTTTGTGAAATGGCAAACTAGGACTATCAACCACAAAAAAGGGGAAAAAAGATGGTTCTTTTATTTTCACTTTTGGCAGGGGCAGGGCTGGCCTATTTGTCCCGCGCGCTGTTTGAGGCAGAAAAAATGAAATCATTGCTGCTTTACTTATGGCTATACTACTGGACAATCAATTTTTTAAGGATACTGGAAATGAACCTGCACTTTGTTCATGATCACCATACCCCGATTTTTTATATTTCCAGACAGCTTGTGCTGTTTGAGGTGCCCCTTTTGTTTCTGCTGTATTTGCACGTGTTTCACCTGTCACGGACGTCGGGCTGGAAAACATTGGCTGCAGTGTGCTTTTTCCTTGTTTTTACAGGTTATGTCGCCATCCTCCATTTTTTGCAAATTTTGTATACCTACGGATGGTCATGGCGGTATGTCCTTGCTTTCTTCTTCACTGATCTTGCGGTTTTACACGTAGGCGATGCGCTCTATAGATGGTTGGACAGGAAAAAGGAGGTACACCGGCATGCTTCCGAAAAAATTTGACGAGAATGAAATCTTTACCCTTGCCGCTTTGGCAGGGTTGATACTGGCGCTGTATCTCCTGCCAAAAGCTGTTTCATGGAAAGCAGGGCTTGCGAACGGGCTGTTTTTTACAGCAATGGCCTGCTTTGCGGATGAAGTGCTTAGCGCGATGCACCCTTTAAACTTATACAACACGTTTGATTCGCCTGATCTCGAGCTTTTTGACTTCATTATTTATATACCTGTCTTTACCTTGTATGGCTATTTGTTTATTACGGTGCAGCGTTTATCCTGGGCGCGGATCCGCTCTGTACGCCACGTGCTTTTTTATTTACTCATCTGGATCGCATTCACGTCTCTGATGGAAATGATGGCTGTTAAGTTCAGGGTGTTCCACTATTTGGAAGGATGGGACAATCTCCATTCGCTTGTTGCCTATTGCGTCCTTTTCCCGATATTTTATACTTATGCCAATTGGATTTTAAAAATTGATGCGTCTGATTAAAATGTTCTGAAATTGGAGACAATAGAAATAAATAAAACGGGGAGGGGTCACAAATGGTACAGGTCAAACTTTTTGATTGTGAACATGAAAAGGATCTTGAGGAAAGCATGAATACGTTTTTGGAAAAAATCGGCGAGGACCAACTCATTGATATCAAATATAATATTGCCGCCATGGTGGAGCCGGAGGAAGATGACCAGATTTACTGTTTTTCGGCGATGATTTTGTACCATAAATAAAGCGGGGGTTGCCCGGCCCGGCTTTTTCTGTCCACACGATTGTAAAAGATGATCCAGGGCAGCTGCAGCCTCAACTGCCATCCATCCCGCCATCTGTCCGTGAAAAAAATTCTTCATAAAAAAATTGTCAAGCGGGTATGTTCGCGGTACACTACATTATAGTGTGTGAAAAAAGGCCCGTCCGCATCAGGGGCGGCCGGAAGATCATTTCGGGCGGGAAGGGATTTTATGTCTTCAAAATTATTGCGCGGCACGTTTATTTTAACACTTGGGACGATCATCTCGAAAATTCTCGGGGTGTTCTATGTGATTCCGTTTGATGCGATCATCGGCGGATCAGGACCGGAGGCACTCTACCAGTTCGGGTATGTCCCTTACAATATTTTTATTAGCATTTCCACGGCAGGCGTCCCGCTTGCTGTCGCAAAATATGTGGCAAAATACAATGCGCTGGAAGAATATGCAGTCAGCCGGAAGCTGTTCAGGTCGAGCATGTATTTAATGATTGGGACCGGTATTGCCGGCTTTCTTGTGATGTATGTTTTTGCCCCGTATTTTACGGATTTGGCAATGGCCGGTAAGCAGGAAGCCCAGGTTTTCTCAAAAGCCGACGTGACAGTGGTGATCCGGGCGGTCAGTTTTGCGCTGATCATTATTCCGGTGATGAGCCTGATTCGCGGTTTTTTCCAGGGGCACCAGTCAATGGGGCCTTCTGCTGTTTCCCAGGTTGTGGAGCAGGTTGTCCGGATTTTATTTATGCTGATCGGTGCTTACGTGATTTTACATATGCTCCACGGCAGCATCGTGTCCGCCATCAGCGCGGCGACATTTGCCGCATTTGTCGGTGGGATGGCGAGCCTGTTTGTGCTCATTTGGTACTGGTTCAAACGAAAACCGCATCTTGACCGGCTGCTTGAACAGGATAAAGGCACAATGCATGTTTCGATTCCCACGTTGTATAAAGAAATCATCCTTTCTGCTTTGCCGTTTGTATTTGTCGGGATCGCCAATTCGCTTTACCAGATGGTTGACCAGCTGACAGTGAAGCGCGGTATGGAAGCGGTCGGGCTCGGGAAAATGTGGCAGACGCAGCTCGGGATATTGAATTTCCAGTCGCACAAGCTTGTCATTATTCCGGTCTCCCTAGCGACCGCCTTCTCCATGACGCTTGTTCCGATGATTACGGAAGCTTTCGCGAAAAGGGAGCGCGATATGCTCGTCCGATCTGTTGACCAGACATTGCAGGTGCTGCTTTTTATTACGGTGCCGGCTGCGCTTGGGATGTCGCTTTTGGCCAAGCCTATTTTTGCGATTTTTTATAATACGGATAACGCCGTCTCGGTCAGCGTGCTGATGCATTATGCACCGGTTGCCATTTTGTTCTCGCTTTATTCCGTGACAGCGGCGATCATGCAGGGGGTCAATGAGCAGCGCTGGACGATTTTAAGCTTGCTCGTCGGGCTATTGTTAAAATTAAGCCTGAATATCCCGCTGATCAAAATGTTTGGGATTCTCGGCGCAGTCTACGCCACGGCAATCGGGTATACAGCGTCGATTCTGATCAGCTTTATTGTGATCAAAATTTTCGCAGCCTATCCGTATCGGACGGTGATCCGGCGCACGATCCTGATTTTGATTTTTAATGCTGTAATGCTGGCGGTGGTCGGTGCTGTTTATAAAGGGCTCACACTTGTGCTTTCGCCTTCTTCAAGGTGGCAGGCATTGCTGATTGTTGTGATTTGCGCCGCGGCCGGTGCGGTTGTTTATGCCTACCTTGGCCTGAAATCGAAACTTGCGGACAAGCTGTTCGGCGTAAGGATTCAACGCGTGAAGGCGAGGCTGCATATGCGGTAAGAAGACGGGATGATTTGTGCGGCAGGAAGGCTTGCGGGCAAGACGCGTAATAAATGTTGTGTATGGCTGGCGGGATTGCAAGTGGGGGTAAAACGCTGAACTTCCTGGCGTTTTCGGTTGTTCAACCGTTTAGCCGTGGGTTGTAAGCGGGAGTAAAAAGCCGAACCCCATTTAACGGATAAACTGTCTGGTGTAGCGGTCAACACCTGGAGGCGGGTTGCATATTTGGGTAAAAAGTTGAACCCACCTTAAGCGGATAGTTGTCCGGTGTCAGGTTTCAACGCGTGAAAGCAGGGATTGCAATCGGGGGTAAAAAGCTGAGCTTCATTTTAGCGGATAAACTGTCCGGTGTAGTGGCCATCACATAGAGGCGGGGTTGCATATTTGGATAAAAAGTTGAACCCACCTTAAGCGGATAGTTGTCCGGTGTCAGGGTTCAGCGTGTGGAAGCAGGGATTGCAAGCGGGAGTAAAAAGCTTAACTTCATTTTAGCGGATAAACTGTCCGGTGTAGTGGTCATCACATGGAGGCGGGGTTTGCATATTTGGGTAAAAAGTTGGTGCAGGATAGGCGAAACTGATGTACGGGTGAGGAGTATTGAACCTGCGGGAATAGGTTGTAAATGGCAGGGATAAACGGCTCTTAAACATGCCAAAAGCGGCACTGCATGTCTCCGCTGCCGCTTTCCAAAAAAACAATTTGTTTCTTTCTCTAAGATGACATCTTAACTTTTTTGCTTGTTGTTGTCCAAATCCCCCTGTGTGTGCTTTTGACCAAGTCGTTGTATGCCAGCACATTCAAATCTCTTTGAATGGTGCGAGGAGTGATGCCGAACTCATCTACCAGTTCCTGGGTTGTCACAGTCCCTTTCTCTTTAATAAACACATAAATTGACTTAATACGAGTAAGCATACGGTCTGTTGATGGTTTCAAAATACCACTCCCTCATCTTTTTTCCAAAGACAAAGACGACAAACAGCTTTACAACATGTTTAGCTTACAGGAATATGCGTGCCGTTCGGACAACTCCTTTTTCTAAAAATTTTTTCTAAGATGTCAGACAATTATATTGTACATCTTTTTGCCTGAATTGACAAATATATCAGCTCTTGTTTACACCATATGTTGTGCCCACTAAGTTTATAACCACTATTGGTAGCGCTTTCTTTTTACCGTCCTTTTCCTGGGTTGCCGCTATCCGGCTGGGTATGCCTTTACCAGCCCGATGAAGGACATTTCAACGGTCCCAGCACCACGTTCTGTCTTTCATCACCCTGATGAAGAACATTTAGCTGTTTCCCGGCATCCGTTTTGTCCTTCATCATAGTTATGAAGGACAATATGCCGCTTGCCGACCCGTGTTTTGTCCTTCATCATGGTAATGAAGGACAAAACGCCGTTTGCTGACCCGTGATTTGTCTTTCATCACGCCTATGAAGGACAATTCGCCGTTTGCCGACCTGTGATTTGTCTTTCATCACGCCTTTGAAGGACAATTCGCCGCTTGCCGACCCGTGTTTTGTCCTTCATCATGGTAATGAAGGACAAAACGCCGTTTGCTGACCCGTGATTTGTCTTTCATCACGCCTATGAAGGACAATTCGCCGTTTGCCGACCTGTGATTTGTCTTTCATCACGCCTTTGAAGGACAATTCGCCGCTTGTCGACCTGTGTTTTGTCCTTCATCATGGTTATGAAGGACAAATTACCGTTTGCCAGCCCATGATTTGTCTTTCATCGTGGATATGAAGGACAAAACGCCGCTTACCAGCCCATGTTTTGTCCTTCATCCTTCCAAAGAAAGACCATATGCTGTTTCCCGTCTCCTGTTTTGTCCTTCATCCCCCGGCCGGCAAAAAATATCAATTCATTTTATAATCAATGGAAAAAGAAGTAAAATAAAGAACGAATGACAACATAAAGGAGCGACAAAAATGGCCGATATCCACTGGATGGAAGAAGTATTAAAAAGGAAAGAGGATTTGATCCGCGACCTTCAAGGGATTTTGCGCATCAGAAGTGTCCTTGATGAAGTAAATGCAACAGAAGAAGCACCACTCGGGCAAGGCGTCAGGGAGGCGCTCCAATATATGCTCGATCTCGGTGAAAAAGACGGTTTCAAAACGAAAAATGTGCAAAATCTCGCCGGGCACCTTGAAATGGGGGAAGGAGAAGACATTCTCGGGATCCTCGGGCATGTCGATGTGGTGCCGGAGGGGGACGGCTGGACAGTTGACCCGTACAGCGGCACAGTCAAAGACGGGAAAATTTATGCGCGCGGCTCAAGCGACGACAAAGGCCCGACAATGGCGGCTTATTACGGCATGAAAATTGTAAAAGAACTCGGGGTACCGCTTGAAAAAAGGGTGCGCCTCATTGTCGGCACAGATGAAGAAAGCAACTGGAGATGCATGGACGCCTATTTTGCAAACGAGGAAATGCCGACCATTGGGTTTTCGCCGGATGCCGACTTCCCGATTATTTATGCGGAAAAAGGAATTGCCGATTTTGACATTATCCAGGATCCGGAAAAAACGGAAAATACGGGGCAGGCGGAACTGCTTTCTTTTGAATCGGGGCGCCGCTACAATATGGTGCCGGATTATGCGGAGGCACGCATTGTCACGCACGGCGAGCAGACGGAACTTTTGCAAAAATTCCAGGATTATCAAAAGGAAACCGGGCTTCGCGGGCAGGATTTCGTGGACGACGGCGTTTTGATTTTAAAGCTGGAAGGCGTTTCGGCTCATGGTGCGGAACCGGAAAACGGAAAAAGCGCCGGGCTTTATTTGGCAAAATTTTTAAACAATGTGGTGCTTGACCGTGCCGGGGAAAAATTTATCAAAACGCTCAACCAGTTCTTCGGCCGTTCGCGCGGTGAATATTTCGGCATCGGGTACAAAGATGAAGTTTCAGGGGAATTGACGATCAATATTGGGATCATGTCCTATCATCAGGAAAAAGGCGGCCGCATAGGATTAAATATGCGTTATCCCGTTACTTTCGATCTCGAAGCAGGAAAAACAAAAATTGTGTCGAAATTAAAAGAAGACGGCTTGCGTTTTGATCATTTTTCCGATCAGAAACCGCATTATGTTGACAAAAATGACCCGCTGATTACGACGCTTGCGAAAGTGTACGAGGAGCAGACCGGAGAGGAAGCGAAACTGTTGGCAATCGGCGGCGGTACATATGCACGTACCCTTAAAAAAGGTGTGGCATTTGGGGCGCTTTTCCCGGGCCGCGAAGATGTCATGCACCAGAAAGATGAGTACATGTATGTGGAAGATTTGCTTAAAGCAACGGCTATTTATGCACATTCCATTTA
>NZ_JARTJQ010000001.1:0-34432 GCF_036225245.1 Weizmannia sp. CD-2023 | reverse complement strand
CGTTCAGCAAGCCCTAAATTAATGATTTAGAAAGTAGGGAACCGATATGCTCAACTTTTTAAAAAAGAAAAAGAGCCAAACAGTAGGCTTGGTTGCGCCTGCAAGCGGCCATTTAGTACCAATCACTGAGGTAAATGATCCGGTTTTTTCCACAAAGATGATGGGAGATGGATTTGCCGTAATACCAGCGGACGGAGAAGTTAGAAGCCCGGTATCCGGAAAAATTGTGAGCGTTTTTGACACGAAACATGCCATTAGTATTCAGACAGATAATGGGTTGGAAGTATTGGTGCATCTGGGAATCGATACGGTAGAACTTAAGGGAGCACCTTTTAAGGTATATGTAAATGAAAATGATACGATTCAGGCTGGTGATAAAATTGCTGATATGGACTTATCCGCACTGAAAGCAGCTGGAAAGGATAACAGTGTAATGGTTATCTTTACAAATTCCAACAGTATTTTGGATTTTACGATTTCTACAAATGGCAAAGTGAATGCGGGGAATGAGATCGGAAAAGTTGAATTAAAATAGCGGCCAGAATCAGCTTGCCCAGGAATATAGCAATAGAGACGAAAACTTAAATCCACGAACAAATAGTTCTAACCATCAAAAGCGGACACAGAAAGAATGCTATATAAAACGGACTTAAGTTTTTGCATTGAGACAAGGTCATCCATTTGCATGATGATTCCTTTTTGCAGCCGACAACAAAGTAGCAATGTTTCGTTCATTTTATATAAAGCGTATTTTAAAAAGGCAGGGAATATCCCTGCCTTCCATAACATGGTTACTTTTCTTCCTTCCCGGGTACAATGCAGCTTCCATCTGCACAGGCAACGTCTTGTTCGGTGGACAGGTCTTGCAGCACCGGTGCTGCGACTTCTTCCTGCCATACTTTCTGAAGGGCGCTTGTAAAGGTTTCGAGCGGCTGGGCGCCGGAGATGGCGTATTTTTGGTTAAGAATAAAAAACGGGACGCCGGTGATGCCGTATTGTTGTGCGATGGCTTCATCTACGCGTACGTCATTTAGATAGGCATTCGGGTCACGAAGCACTTCCAAAGCTTTTTCCCGGCTGAGGCCTGCAGATTCGACGATTGCGGCAAGTGTTTCGTGGTCACCGATATACGCTCCTTCTGTAAAATAGGCGTGGAACAGTTTTTCGGCGAGTTCCGCCCCTTTGCCTTCAGTCGCGGCAAATTTTTCAAGGCGGTGTGCATCCAGCGTGTTTGTCGGCTTCATGTTGTCAAAATCATAATGAAGCCCCACGCTTGCCGCCTGTTCACCGATCCCGCGGTTTGCCTTTTTTGCTTCTTCCATGCTGATGCCGTATTTCTCAGCAATCGCTTCGTGGATATTTTTGCCGATGCCTTTTTCGGCAGCAGGGTCAAGTTCAAACGCTTTAAATTCAACTTCCACCTGGTTCCGGTGCGGAAATTGTGCCAGCGCCATTTCCAAACGCCGTTTTCCAATATAGCAAAATGGGCAGACAAAGTCAGACCACACTTCAATTTTCATATGAACACCCCATTTCTTCGATTACCCCCTATCGTATCATAAAAAAGTTTTATCATAAAAAATCATGCTTATGGACACGTTTACTTTGCTCCGGCCGTGATATGATGGAAAAGAAGCAAAATGAATGTGTGATGAGGAGGGGGAACATCATTGCTCCACAATAGTATTGTCATGGTACTGATTATTTTTGTTGTTAATATTATCTATGTATCCTTTTCGACAACGAGGATGATTCTAACGTTAAAAGGATACCGGTATATTGCCGCTTTTGTCAGCATGGTTGAAATTATCGTGTATATCATCGGTCTCGGGCTTGTTCTTGACAATCTGAATAAGATCCAAAACATTATTGCGTATGCGGCCGGTTACGGAATCGGTGTTATGGTGGGGATGAAAATTGAAGAAAAACTGGCGCTCGGCTATATTACGGTCAATGTCATTACAACAGGGGCAAATCTGGATTTGGCAAAAAAATTGCGGGAAAGCGGCTACGGCGTGACTACATGGGATGCGCACGGGCTTGAAGGGGATCGGATTGCCCTCCAGGTTTTGACGCCGAGGAAATATGAGCTGAAATTATACCAAGCGATAAAGACGATTGATCCAAAGGCCTTTATCATTGCATACGAGCCGAAAACCATTTATGGCGGTTTTTGGGTAAAAGCGGTGAAGAAAGGAAAATTGAACAAATGAAAAAACAGTTTGAAGTGCTGGAAAATGAGACCATTGCGGACTGTCTGGCAAGAATGGAAAAAGAAGGCTTCCAACCGTTCAGAAGAATCGAAAAGCCGGTGTTCCGGGAAGTCAAGAAAAACGGCAAGAAAGAATATGAGCCGGTCACCAGAAAAATTGTATTTGAAGGAAGAAAATCAAGTTCAGACCCGAACATTCCCGACCTGTAAAACATGAATTATTCGTTGACAGCAACAAGCCTCCCTGTTAAGATAAAAATACAAAGTGAATATGACCCTCATATATAATGGGAATACGGCCCATACGTCTCTACCCGGTTACCGTAAATAATCGGACTATGAGGGAAAGCGGAAGTTGGGAATCACAAGGTTTTCCTTGCTTATTTGTGCTGCACCCGGATGGACTGCTTTCTCTCTAAAATAGAGTGGGCAGATCCGTCCGGGTTTTTTTGTACATAAACAGGGGAGGGATGCAGGTGGCAGTTGAAGTTGGCATCATTATGGGCAGCATTTCGGACTGGGAAACGATGAAACATGCATGCAGCGTGCTGGATGAATTGAACGTACCTTACGAGAAAAAAGTCGTCTCTGCGCACCGGACGCCGGATCTGATGTTTCAATATGCAGAACAGGCAAGAAGCAGGGGCGTAAAAGTCATCATTGCGGGAGCAGGCGGTGCGGCCCATTTGCCAGGGATGGTCGCAGCAAAAACGACGTTGCCAGTCATCGGCGTGCCGGTCCGGTCAAAAGCGCTGAACGGCCTTGACTCTTTGCTTTCAATCGTGCAGATGCCGGGCGGTGTCCCGGTTGCAACGGTCGCGATCGGAAAAGCGGGCGCAACAAATGCCGGACTGCTTGCCGCCCAAATTTTATCCACAACAAACGAACATATTGCCAAAAGGCTTGAACAAAGACGGGAAAGACTTTCGAAAACCGTATATGAAAGCAGTGATCAACTTGAACAGGAAAATGATTAAACCGGGGAGTACAATCGGCATCATCGGCGGCGGCCAGCTCGGGAGAATGATGGCCCTTGCCGCAAAAGAGGCGGGTTTCCGGATCATTGTCCTTGATCCTGTGCCGGATTGCCCGTGTGCGCAGGTGGCGGACGGGCAGATCACGGCGCCATATAATGATGAAGCGGCATTGCGGGAGCTCGGGGAACGATGCGATGTGCTCACCTATGAATTTGAAAATATCGATTATGAAACATTGAAAAAGGCCACCGGATTTGCCCATGTGCCACAAGGAGCGGAACTGATCCGGATCACGCAGAACCGTATTTTTGAAAAAGAAGCAGTTGCAAAAGCAGGCGTCCGGGTTGCGCCGTACCGCATCGTTGAAAACGCGGCGGATTTGAAAGAAGCTGTTGGGGAAATTGGCTATCCATGTATTTTAAAAACGGCGCGCGGCGGTTATGATGGAAAAGGGCAGATCACGCTCCGGCATGAAGGGGATTTTAAGGAAACGGATCCGCTTCTTGCCCACGGCGCATGTGTCCTTGAAAAAATGATTCCATTTACAAAAGAACTTTCTGTCATCATCACCCGGAATGAAACAGGGGAAACGAGCCTTTTTCCGGTAGTTGAAAATATTCATCACAACCATATTTTGCATCAAACAATCGCGCCGGCACGGGTGGAAAATACGGTGAAAAAAGAGGCGGAGCAACTCGCCCTAAAGGTGGCAGAGCAGCTTCATTTAACCGGCACGCTTGCAGTCGAAATGTTTTTAGAAGCGGACGGCACGCTTTATGTCAATGAACTGGCGCCGCGCCCGCATAATTCCGGGCATTACTCGATTGAAGCCTGTTCGATTTCGCAATTTGGCCAGCATATCCGCGCGATCTGCAACTGGCCGCTCCGCAAAGTGGAACTTTTGAAGCCGGCTGTCATGGTCAATCTGCTCGGCCAGCACGTCGAAAGGGCGCTTACGCAAATTCCTTACCAGCCGGAATGGTCGGTCCATCTTTACGGCAAAAAAGAAGCGAAATTCCAGCGAAAGATGGGCCATATTACAGTGCTGACAGAGGAAATCGAAGAGACTTTGCTTTCCCTTGAACAATCCGGTGTATGGCAGGATGTACAGAAACGATCGGAGGCAGCAGTGAATGATTGAACGCTATACAAGGCCTGAAATGGGCGCCATCTGGACAGACGAAAATAAATACAAAGCATGGCTTGAAGTGGAAATCCTTGCCTGTGAAGCATGGGCGGAGCTTGGGGAAATCCCGAAAGCAGATGTGCAAAAAATCCGTGAAAATGCCAGATTTGATGTTGAAAGAATTTTAGAAATTGAGCAGGAAACGCGCCACGATGTTGTCGCTTTTACAAGGGCCGTTTCGGAGTCGCTCGGCGAAGAAAGAAAATGGGTGCATTACGGGCTGACGTCCACGGATGTGGTCGATACGGCGCTTTCTTATTTGATCAAACAGGCAAATGAAATCATTGAAAAAGACCTTGAACGTTTTATTGAAATTTTAAAGCAAAAAGCAATTGAACATAAATACACCGTCATGATGGGCCGTACCCACGGCGTCCATGCCGAACCGACCACTTTTGGCCTGAAAATGGCGCTCTGGCACGAAGAAATGAAACGGAATCTCGAACGCTTCAGGCAAGCGGCGGACGGCATCCGTTACGGGAAATTAAGCGGTGCTGTCGGGACCTATGCCAACATCGACCCGTTCGTTGAGCAGTATGTCTGCGGGAAACTCGGCTTAAAGCCGGCGCCCATCTCCACGCAAACGCTGCAGCGCGACCGCCACGCTTATTACATCGCGACCTTGTCTTTGATCGCGACATCGATTGAAAAATTTGCTACGGAAATCAGGGGGCTGCAAAAAAGCGAAACCCGTGAAGTGGAAGAGTTTTTCAGCAAAGGGCAAAAAGGATCGTCCGCGATGCCGCATAAACGCAATCCGATCGGTTCGGAAAATATGACCGGGATGGCGCGGGTGCTGCGCGGCTATATGGTAACGGCGTATGAAAATGTCTCCCTTTGGCATGAGCGCGACATCTCGCATTCTTCCGCGGAACGGATTATTTTGCCGGATGCAACGATTGCTATTAATTATATGCTGAACCGGTTCGGCAATATTGTGAAAAACCTGACCGTCTTCCCGGAAAATATGAAACGGAACATGGACAAAACGCTCGGTCTCATTTATTCACAGCGGGTTTTGCTTGCCCTGATTGATAAAGGCATGTCCCGTGAAGCTGCATACGATACGGTGCAGCCGAAAGCAATGGAGTCGTGGGAAAAACAAGTGCCGTTTAAGGAACTGTTGAAAAAAGACCCGGCCATCCAAAGCAGGCTCACGGAAGCAGAACTCGAGGAATGCTTTGACTACCATTATCATTTGAAACATGTCGATACGATTTTTGACCGTCTCGGGCTGAACTGAACCGGGGCGGCCGGGTGAATTCAGCCCGGCTGTCCCGGAAAATAAAAAGCGGCTGCGAAATTTGCGCAGCAGGCTAAGGAGGCAGGCGCATGCTTGTATACGAGGGGAAAGCAAAACGGTTGTATGAAACAGAGGATCCGGATGTATTGCGCGTCGAGTACAAAGACTCGGCCACCGCGTTTAATGGCGTGAAAAAAGCGGAGATTGAAGGAAAAGGGAAGCTGAACAATGAGATTTCAAGCCTGATCTTTAAGCGGCTTGCGGACAAAGGGGTCAAGAGCCATTTTATCCGTAAAATATCGGAACGCGAACAGCTTGTGCGCCGGGTGGAGATCATCCCGCTTGAAGTAGTCGTCCGCAATGTCGTGGCGGGCAGCCTTGCAAAGCGCCTCGGGCTTGAAGAAGGAACGCCGGCCGGGCAGCCGGTTGTCGAATTTTATTATAAAAAGGACGAACTCGGCGACCCGCTCATTACAGAAGACCATGTACGGCTTTTAGGGATTGCAAGTTCGGAAGATTTGCAGTTTTTAAGAAAACAGGCGCTCGTTGTCAATGAGAGCCTAACGGCGCTGTTTGCGGAAATCGGCGTCCGCCTTGTGGATTTCAAACTCGAGTTCGGACGCGGACGTGACGGGGCGATCCTTTTGGCCGATGAAATTTCCCCGGATACGTGCAGGCTCTGGGACCGGGCAACGAATGAAAAGCTGGATAAAGATGTGTTCCGCCGGGATTTGGGCAGTTTAACGGAAGTTTACCAGGAAATCTTAAATCGCTTGAGAGGAGATATTTCGCATGTATAAAGTGAAAGTCTATGTCACCTTGCGCGAGGGCATCCTTGATCCGCAGGGGGCTGCCATCAACCAGTCGCTTGTCCAGCTCGGCTACAGTGAAGTGCAGGATGTGCGGGCCGGAAAATATTTGGAGCTGCTTGTAGAAAAGGCGGACCGGGACCTGGATGCCGTCATCCGGGAAGTGTGCGGGCGGGTGCTCTCAAATCCTGTCATCGAAGACTACCGCTATGAAATTGAGGAGTGTGTTGCGCCGTGAAGTTTGCATGTCTTGTTTTTCCGGGATCGAACTGTGACACCGATATGTTTCATGCGATTCAAGATGCACTTGGTGAAGAAGCGGCATACGTCCGCCATGATGCGGATAGCTTAGATGGTTTTGACGGGATCCTCCTGCCGGGCGGGTTTTCGTACGGCGACTATTTGCGGACAGGCGCGATCGCACGCTTTTCGCCGGTCATGCAGGCTGTTGCAAGAGCTGCTGAAGAGGGCAAACCGGTGCTTGGCGTCTGCAACGGATTTCAAATTTTGCTTGAAGCCGGCCTTTTGCCGGGGGCCATGCTCCGGAACGCAGGCTTGAAATTCGTCTGCAAAACGGTGCCGCTTGTAGTCGAAAATGCCGCAACGATGTTTACTTCCCTGTATGAGCAGGGGGAAACGATCCGGATTCCGGTTGCCCACGGGGAGGGGAACTATACTTGCGATGCGGAAACGCTCGAAAAGCTGAAAGAAAACAGGCAAATTGTGTTCACGTACGGGGAAAATCCTAACGGGAGTATTGCCAATATTGCGGGAATTATGAACGAACAAGGCAATGTGCTCGGGATGATGCCCCATCCGGAACGGGCCGTTGAAGCATTACTCGGAAGCACGGACGGTTTGAAGCTGTTCAAATCCATTGTAAAAAACTGGAGGGAATCCCATGCCGTTATTGCTTGAACCAGGACCGGCCGAAATCAAAAGCCAAAAGATTTACCGTGAAATCGGGCTGACAGACGAAGAATTCGCACGGGTCGAAACGATTCTCGGCCGGACGCCGAACTATACCGAAACAGGGCTGTTTGCCGTCATGTGGTCGGAACATTGCAGTTACAAAAACTCTAAGCCGGTCTTAAAAAAGTTTCCGGTAAAAGGCGAACGCGTTCTCCAGGGGCCCGGGGAAGGCGCCGGCATCATTGATATCGGCGACGGGCTGGCGGTTGTTTTTAAAATTGAAAGCCATAACCACCCGTCCGCGATTGAACCGTACCAGGGCGCGGCAACGGGCGTCGGCGGGATTATCCGCGATGTGTTTTCGATGGGGGCAAGGCCGGTTGCGCTTCTCAATTCGCTCCGTTTCGGCGAACTCGATTCCCCGCGGGTGAAACGTCTTTTCAAAGAAGTCGTTGCCGGAATTGCGGGCTACGGCAATTGCATCGGGATTCCGACAGTCGGCGGGGAAGCGGCATTTGATCCGTGTTATGACGGCAATCCGCTCGTTAACGCGATGTGCGTCGGCCTGATCGAACATAAAGACATTCAAAAAGGGCAGGCGCGCGGCATCGGGAACACGGTCATGTATGTCGGCGCAAAAACAGGAAGGGACGGCATCCACGGCGCCACCTTTGCCTCCGGGCAGCTCAGCGAAGATTCGGAGGAAAAGCGCCCGGCAGTCCAAGTTGGCGATCCGTTTATGGAAAAACTGCTCCTTGAAGCCTGCCTCGAACTTGTCCGCCATGATGCGCTCGTCGGCATCCAGGATATGGGGGCGGCCGGGCTCATCAGCTCCTCTTCCGAAATGGCCAGCAAGGCGGGCGTCGGGCTTGTAATGAATCTTGACCGCATTCCGCAGCGCGAAACTGGGATGACGCCATATGAAATGATGCTCTCCGAATCGCAGGAACGGATGCTGATTGTCGTAAAAAAAGGCCGGGAACCGGAAATCATCCGCCTTTTTCAAAAATACGGGCTTGATGCGGTTGCTATCGGAACGGTAACCGGCGATAAAATGCTCAAATTGTACCACAACGGCGAACTTGTCGCGGATGTGCCGGCCGATGCGCTTGCAGAAGATGCGCCCGTCTACCATAAACCGTCCAAAATGCCGGCTTATTTTGCAGCCTGCCAAGAGATGAAACCACAAATCCCGGCGGTGGAAAATCTTCAGGAAACCTTTTTCCAATTGCTCAAACAGCCAACCATTGCCAGCAAAGAATGGGTGTATGAACAGTACGACTCTCAGGTGCGGACGAACACGGTGGTCATGCCGGGCTCGGATGCAGCCGTCATCCGGATCCGCGGGACAAGAAAAGCGCTCGCGATGACAACGGACTGCAACGCCCGCTACGTCTATTTGGATCCGGAAACAGGCGGGAAAATCGCAGTGGCGGAAGCGGCACGCAACATTATCTGTTCCGGAGCCCAGCCGCTTGGCGTGACAGACTGCCTGAACTTTGGCGCACCGGAAAAGCCGGAAATTTTCTGGCAGCTCGAAAAAGCGGCAGATGGCATGAGCGAAGCATGCCGCGAGCTTGAAACCCCGGTCATTGGCGGCAATGTCTCACTGTATAATGAAACATTGCAAAAAACAGAAAACGGGGAAGTGTCCGTACAGGCTGTATATCCGACACCGGTTGTTGGCATGGTCGGACTTCTCGAAGACATCAAATATGTGACCACGCAGACATTTAAACAGGCTGGTGACCTCATCTATCTGATCGGGGAAGCAAAACCGGAATTCGGCGGCAGCGAACTGCAAAAGCTTACGGACGGCCAAATTTCCGGAAAACCGCCGGCACTCGATTTGGAAACTGAAGCCCGGCGCCAGCACCAACTGCTTGCTGCGATCCAGTCCGGCCTTGTGCAAAGCGCCCATGACGTCTCGGAAGGCGGTTTTGCACCGGCACTCGCTGAATGCCTGTTTGGGACGGAAAATTTGGGGGCCAATGTGGTTTTAAAAGGCAACCCGGTTACGGCGTTATTCAGCGAAACCCAGTCACGATTTATTGTGTCAGTGAAGAAAGAGCACCAGCAGGCGTTTCAAAAATTGGTGGATGAGGCTGTTTGGATTGGCAACGTCACGGATGATAAGCAAATGGCTGTCAAAGGGGAAAACGGGGAGACGTGGATTCAGGCGGATACAGAGGAATGCGAAACGGCCTGGAAAGGAGCCTTAAAATGCTTGCTGAAATAAAGGGATTAAATGAGGAATGCGGGATTTTCGCGGTATGGGGCCATAAAGAAGCGGCACAGCTTGCCTATTACGGGCTCCACAGCCTGCAGCACAGGGGGCAGGAAGGTGCGGGTATTGTTGTCAAACAAAACGGGCGCCTCATTGGCAAAAAAGGGGAAGGGCTTGTGACGGAAGTATTTTCAGCCCAGTCTTTTGCTGGGCTTGACGGAGATGCGGCCCTCGGGCATGTCCGCTACGCAACAGCGGGCGGCGGCGGGATTGAAAACGTCCAGCCGCTTCTGTTCCATTCGCAAAACGGCAGCCTCGCGCTTGCACATAATGGCAATCTCGTCAACGCGCATACATTGAAGCACCAGCTTGAAATGCAGGGCAGCATTTTCCAGACGACATCCGATACAGAGGTGCTCGCCCATTTAATGAAAAGAAGCGGCTACCGCACCATGAAGGAACAGATGAAAAGCGCGCTCACGATGTTAAAGGGGGCGTATGCATTTGCCGTCATGACCGAAGACGAGCTGCTTGTCGCCCTTGACCCGAACGGTTTGCGCCCGCTTTCACTCGGACAAATCGGCGACGCTTATTGCATTGCTTCGGAAACATGCGCGCTTGACATTGTCGGGGCTGAGTTTATCCGCGACATCCGCCCTGGTGAACTCGTATCGGTCAGCAGCCGCGGCATTGAGTCGGAGCCGTATGCGTATGCTGCGAATCCGGCCATTTGCACAATGGAATATGTTTATTTTTCCCGGCCGGACAGCAATATCCACGGCATCAACGTCCATGCCGCCCGCAAGAATATGGGGAGAAGGCTTGCAATCCAGGCGGGCATTGACGCGGATGTCGTAACCGGCGTGCCGGATTCAAGCATTTCGGCGGCGATCGGTTATGCGGAACAATCCGGCATCCCCTATGAAATGGGCCTGATCAAAAACCGTTATGTCGGGCGCACGTTCATCCAGCCGTCGCAGTCGCTGCGCGAACAGGGTGTGAAAATGAAACTGTCGCCGGTGCGCGCCATTGTCGAAGGAAAGCGGGTGGTCATGGTTGATGATTCGATCGTGCGCGGAACGACAAGCAAACGGATCGTCACCATGCTCCGCGATGCCGGGGCAACGGAAGTGCATGTATGCATCAGCTCGCCGCCGATGAAACATCCGTGTTTTTACGGCATTGACACATCGACGCATGAAGAACTGATCGCAGCCCGCCACAGCGTGGAGGAAATCCGCCAGATCATCGGCGCAGACACCCTCACTTTTTTGACGGTTGACAATATGCTCGAGGCAATCGGCAGGCCGGCGATCAATGAAACATGCGGCCAGTGCCTTGCCTGTTTTACCGGCAAGTATCCGACGGAAATTTATCCGGATACGGTGCTGCCACATGAAAAAGAACTGATTCAAAAATAGCAATTAACGGAGGATTCCTATGGCAAACACATACCGGGATGCAGGCGTCGACATCGAAGCAGGCTATGAAGCGGTCAAACGGATGGGAAAGCATGTGGTGCGAACAAACCGGGCGGGGGCAATCGGTGCACTCGGCGGATTTGGCGGCATGTTTGACTTATCCGCACTCCATTACGAGAAGCCTGTGCTTATTTCCGGAACGGACGGCGTCGGCACGAAACTGAAACTTGCCTTTTTAACAAATAAGCATGATACGATCGGCATCGATTGTGTCGCCATGTGTGTCAATGACATCATTGTCCAGGGGGCGGAACCGCTATTTTTCCTTGATTATATCGGTTGCGGCAGCCAGAACCCGGAAACGATTGAGCAAATTGTAAAAGGCGTGGCAGAAGGGTGCGTGCAGGCAGGGTGCACACTCGTCGGCGGAGAAACGGCGGAAATGCCGGATATGTATGAAGCAGGCGAATACGATTTGGCGGGATTTGCGGTTGGCGCATGTGAAAAAGATGCGCTTGTCACGGGTAATACCGCACCCGGAGATGTTTTAATCGGCCTTGCCTCAAGTGGCATTCACAGTAACGGCTATTCGCTGATCCGGAAAATTTTTTTCAAAGACCATGCGATGACCGTTGATACGATTTTGCCGGAACTGGGCCGGCCGCTTGGAGAAGTGCTGTTAACCCCGACCAAAATTTACGTCAAACCGGTGCTTTCCGCGCTGAAAAAATTTGAGATTAAAGGAATGGCACATGTAACAGGCGGCGGGTTTTATGAAAATATTCCGCGTATGCACAGAGACGGGCTCGGTGTTGAAATCAGCCTTGGTTCATGGCCGGTCCCGCCCGTTTTTTCCGCTGTGGAATCTTACGGTAACGTCAGCCGCGATGAGATGTTTCACGTTTTTAACATGGGCATCGGGTTTGTCCTCGCGGTGAAGGCGGAAGAGGCACAGGCCGCTGTTTCCTTTTTCAACCAGTCCGGGGAACAAGCTTTCATCATCGGCCATGTTACAAATACGGCGGGTGTCCGTTTTGCAGCAGGGAGCAGAGGCAATGCATAAAATGGCTGTTTTCGCATCGGGCAGCGGCACAAACTTCCAGGCGATATGTGATGCAGCCAA
Organism: Weizmannia sp. CD-2023; assembly: GCF_036225245.1. Taxonomy (NCBI): domain Bacteria; kingdom Bacillati; phylum Bacillota; class Bacilli; order Caryophanales; family Bacillaceae; genus Heyndrickxia; species Weizmannia sp. CD-2023. The sequence goes on along the minus strand of NZ_JARTJQ010000001.1, from coordinate 22,322 downwards.
AAAAGGGGAACTTGATGCCGCGATTGAACTGTTGGTATGTGACCGTGAAGATGCGTATGTCATCCGCCGGGCAGCACAAGAAAACATCCCGGCGTTTGTGTTCAATCCGAAAACGTACCCGGATAAGCGGGCGTATGAGCAGGAAATTTTGGCGCAGTTACAGAAAAAACAGATTGAATGGATCATTCTGGCCGGCTATATGCGGCTGATCGGGCAGGTGCTCCTGGATGAGTATCCGCGGAAAATGATCAATATCCATCCGTCGTTGCTGCCGGCTTTCCCGGGCAAAGATGCGATCGGGCAGGCGCTTGCGGCAGGCGTGAAAATAACGGGCGTAACCGTTCATTATGTCGATGAAGGCATGGATACCGGGCCGATTATTGCACAGGCGGCTGTCCCTGTGCTTGCCGGGGACACATACGAAACACTGGCGGCAAGAATTCATCAGACAGAGCATGTGCTGTATCCGGATGTGCTCAGGAAGCTAGTGGAAAATCAAACCAACATGGAGGTTTTACCAGAATGAAAAGAGCATTAATCAGTGTATCGGATAAAACAGGGGTAACGGCATTTGCACAAAGTTTGAGCGGGCTCGGCTTTGAAATTCTCTCAACCGGCGGCACGAAAAAAGCGCTGGAAGAAGCCGGCGTGCCTGTTACGGGGGTGGAAGAGGTAACAGGTTTCCCGGAAATTTTGGAAGGCAGGGTAAAAACGCTCCATCCAAATATCCACGGCGGGCTTTTGGCAAAACGGACGCCGGACCATGAACAGCAAATCGCAGCGCACGGGATCAAACCGATTGACCTTGTCTGTGTCAACCTTTATCCGTTCCGAGAGACGATTGCAAAGGCGGATGCCACGGAAGAAGAGGCCATCGAAAATATTGATATCGGCGGGCCGTCCATGCTGCGTGCGGCCGCGAAAAATTTTGAATATGTCACCGTTGTTACGGACGCGGGGGACTACGGCAAAGTGATTGACGAAATTAAAACGCACGGCGATGTGACGAAAGATACGAAAAAAGCGCTGGCTGCAAAAGTTTTCCGCCATACAGCCGCGTATGACGCCATGATTGCCGATTATATGACAACGCTTGTTGGCGAAGAGGCCCCGGAAAAGGCCACGTTTACATATGAGCTCAAGCAAATGCTCCGTTACGGGGAAAACCCGCACCAAAAAGCAAGCTTTTATATCAACCCGCTTGGTTCGCCGTTTTCGATTGCACACGCAAGGCAGCTGCACGGCAAAGCATTATCGTACAATAATATCCGCGATGCAGATGCCGCCCTGCAGATCGCAAAGGATTTCAAGGAACCGGCAGCGGTTGCCGTAAAGCATATGAACCCATGTGGCATCGGGGTCGGGAACTCGGCGCTTGAAGCGTATAAAAAAGCGTACGAGGCAGACCCAAAGTCGATTTTCGGCGGCATCGTCGCATTCAACCGGCCTGTTGACCCGGAAACGGCCGGGCTGCTGCATGAAATTTTTCTCGAAATTGTGATTGCCCCGTCGTTTGCGGATGAAGCGTTTGACATTTTGGCGAGCAAGAAAAATATCCGCCTTTTGACTGTCCCTTTTGCGGATGCGCACAAGCCGGAAAAAATTATTACTTCCGTAGAAGGCGGGCTGCTGATCCAGGATCAGGACACCTATACTTTGGATGAGGCCCAAGTGAAAACTGTCACAAAACGTAAGCCGACAGAACAGGAATGGCAGGCTTTGAAACTGGCCTGGAAAGTGGTAAAACATGTGAAATCGAATGCGATTGTGGTGACGGATGCTGAAAAAACGCTCGGGATCGGCGCCGGGCAGATGAACCGCGTCGGCTCGGCGGAAATTGCGTTGGCCCAGGCCGGTGAAAAAGCAAAAGGAGCCGCGATGGCATCCGATGCGTTTTTCCCGATGGACGACACTGTCGAAGCAGCTGCCAAAGCTGGCATTACCGCGATCATCCAGCCGGGCGGCTCCATCCGCGACGAAGACTCCATTAAAAAGGCCGATGAATACGGCATCGCCATGGTCTTCACCGGCATCCGCCACTTTAAACACTAACAGAAAAGCGCAGCGTACGGCTTACTTTGGCGGACACAATGACTGCAGGCGAACCGATGCCCGCTTATCAAAAGGGAAAAGGCGCAGAAGTACGCAAGCCCGGGAAGCAGAGCCGGGTAAACAGAAAAGCGAAGGCCACTGTCCGGCCAGGACCGGCGAACGTTTCGGCAGGAAATTTGTCCCTGGGTGCCCGTTATATCAGATCATAAAATTAGTCAGAAGACCTTACAAAATAATGGACAAAGAGAGGAGGCCACGTTAAAATGAAAGTACTTGTAATCGGCAGCGGCGGCCGCGAGCATGCCGTCTGCAAAAAATTATCGAAAAGCGCCCGCGTTGATAAAATTTATTGCGCACCGGGAAACGGCGGCATTGCGCAAATCGCCGAAATCGTTCCGATCCATGAAACGGACACGGCTTCTTTGCTTGCTTTTGCAAAAGACAAGGGCATTGAACTGACAGTTGTCGGTCCGGAAGCCCCTTTAAGCGCAGGGATTGTCGACGAATTTCAAAATGCCGGCTTGAAAATATTCGGGCCGACAAAACAAGCGGCTCGGATTGAAAGCAGCAAAGCATTCGCAAAAGAACTGATGCAAAAATATGACATTCCGACTGCGGATTACCGCGTTTTTTCCGACTATGCGGGGGCAGAAAAATATATTGAAGAAAAAGGCGTCCCGATCGTCATTAAAGCAGACGGCCTCGCCGCCGGAAAAGGTGTAACCGTTGCGATGACACCGGAAGAAGCAAAGGATGCGCTCCGTGCCGCCCTGATCGGGAAGAAATTCGGGGAAGCCTCAAACCAAGTGGTTGTAGAAGAATTTTTAAAAGGGGAAGAATTTTCCCTGATGGCGTTTGTCCGGGAAGAAGAAGTATATCCCATGGTCATCGCGCGCGACCATAAGCGTGCATATGACGGCGACAGCGGTCCGAATACAGGCGGAATGGGCGCCTACTCCCCGGTCCCGCAAATCCCGGATGAAGAAGTGAAAAAGGCAGTGGAACATATTTTGCGCCCGGCAGCCAGAGCGTTGAAAGAGGAAGGCTGCCCGTTTATCGGCGTCCTGTATGCCGGCTTGATGCTGACGAAAAAAGGTGTGAAGGTGATTGAATTCAATGCCCGTTTCGGCGACCCGGAAACGGAGGTTGTGCTCGAAAGGCTTGAATCGGATCTGGCAGAGATTTTTCTCGATCTGTTGGACGACAAAACCCCTAGCATCAAGTGGCGCAAGGAAGCTGTATTAGGGGTTGTGATTGCGGCAAACGGCTATCCGGATGCGTACGAAAAAGGGATTCCAATTCCGTCGCTTTCAAAATTGAAGTCTTTTGTTTTCCATGCCGGCACGCGTTTGGAGGGGGAAAGGCTTGTATCAAACGGCGGCAGGGTTCTTTTCATCGGAAGGAGAGCCGGTACGCTGGAAGAAGCGAGAAAAGCACTGTATCATGAATTGGAAAGGCTCCGTTTGGATGGTTTTTTTTACCGGAGAGATATCGGAAAAAGACATCAGGCTTAGCCCTTGAGTAAGGCAAAAGGCCGGAACATCCCGCCCTTTTGCCTGGTATGTTTTTTCTCCAGATGGTAATGTTTCCCATTCCTTATATTGCCTTCTCGTTTACACTTCTTCCTGGCCGCCATTCATTTGCCGGTTTTGAATGAGATCCGTCACAGGGCAGTAACGGACAATCCCTTCTCCCACTTTCATGGCACCCATGAGCGCAACACATAAATAGCTGCAGCGCCCCGGTTTTTTCGATAATTTAGCTGTGGCCCATGCAAGCGAAGTGAGCCCGCACGTAATTCGGATTAAGGCATTTAAAATGCCAATATTGGGTGCGATTTTCATGATGAACATCTCCTTTCCCATGTTTTCGAACTTCTTTACTGCTTTAATGGATAAAATATGGTAATATATGAATATATTAGGGTCTCCCTAGGGAGGAATGAGACAATGCTTGACCAACGTTACAGATGGAAAAACAAACAAATCAGGGAACATGTCGCCGTGCTGGACGGCAAGCTTTCGCCAGACATGGTTTTAACAAATGCCCGGTTTCTTCATTCGACGTTAAGAAAATGGGTTACGGGCAATATTTGGATTTATCAGGACCGGATTGTATACACCGGGGAAAAACTGCCTGAAAAGACATCCGGATGCGAAATCACCGATTGCTCGGGGCAGTGGCTTGTGCCCGGGTATATTGAACCGCATGTCCATCCGTTTCAACTTTATAATCCCCAAACCTTTGCCCATTATGCAGCGCAAAAAGGGACAACAACATTGATCAACGATAACCTCATGTTCGTTTTATTAACAGACAAAAAGAAAGCGTTTTCTCTGATGCAAAAGCTCCGCCATTCACCGGTTACGATGTATTGGTGGGCCCGGTTCGACGGGCAGACGGAGCTTGTGGACGAAGAAATGGTTTTTTCTCACGAGTGTGTAAAATCGTGGCTCGAGCATGATGCTGTCCTGCAGGGAGGGGAGCTGACCGGCTGGCCGAAACTGGCGGACGGCGACGACTTAATGCTCCATTGGATTCAGGAAGCCAAGCGGATGCGGAAAAAAATTGAAGGCCATTTCCCGGGTGCCTCCGAGAAAACATTGGCAAAAATGATGCTGTTTGGGGCAGACTGTGACCATGAAGCGATGACGGGCAAGGAAGTACTGAACCGGCTGATGCAGGGATACACGGTGTCTTTGCGCCACTCATCCATCCGCCCCGATCTGCCTGTGTTACTGGATGAAATGAAAGCGCTCGGCATTGACCAGTATGATCAAATGTTTTTTACAACCGACGGCAGCTCGCCTGCTTTTTACGAAGAAGGCGTGATCGACAGGATGATTCAAATCGCGATGGAACACGGGGTGCCCCCGGTGGACGCATACTTAATGGCAAGCTACAATGTGGCGCGTTACTACAATATCCAGCATTTGCACGGTATCATTGCAACAGGCCGGGTGGCAAGCATCAATTTTTTGGAGAGCGAAACAAATCCGGTGCCTGTTTCGGTTCTGTCGAAAGGAGTATGGTTGAAAAAAGATGGCAAAGGAATCGAACCGGAAGAACCGGTCGATTGGGCATTGTACGGTCAAGGCCCGCTTGAACTGGATTGGGATCTCGAACCGGACGATTTGCAATTTTCCATGCCATTCGGACTGGAGATGTCCAACAGTGTCATTACAAAGCCGTACTCCATTTCGTATGACGTATCGTATGAAGTGCTGCCGGACAACTATGAAGATAATTTTCTCATGTTAATGGATAAAAAAGGAAAATGGCGGATCAACACACTGGTGAAAGGATTTGCCAAAAATCTGATGGGCCTTGCCTCTTCTTATTCATCAACAGGGGACATTCTTTGCATTGGAAAATCAAAGAGCGATATGCTGCTTGCATTTAAACGGATGAAAGAAATGGGCGGCGGCATCGTGATTGCGGAAAACGGGAAAATCATCCATGAGATTCCGCTCCCGGTCGGCGGCATCATGTCGGATAAAAGCATGGATGAACTGATCGGGGATATGAAAAAATTTGCCAGTATTTTAAGGGACCGCGGCTATGCATATGATGATCCGATGTATTCTTTGCTCTTTTTATGCGCGACCCATTTGCCCTATATCCGGATCACTTCCAAAGGAATGTACGATGTGATGAAGAAAACGATACTCTTTCCAACAATAATGCGTTAAAATAATAAAGTAATGGAAATGGTAAAGCATGGCGTAAAAAGGGAGATGGTTCGTTTCCAAAAAACCTCTTTCTGTACGGCAGGTTGCGATTTGCCGTTCGGTGTATTTAAGAAAGCGTGATTGGAGTTGCAAAAATGGGAAAGAAACGACTGATTGGCCTGATGTTCCTCCTGTTGGTGCTATCGGCATGCGGCCGCCAGCATGGTACAGGCAGTCAGCAGCAGGGAGCCGGAAAATCTGCGGCACACCGGTGGACAGCGCCGCTGACAGGGCTTCGGACAACAAACAGGCCGGCAAAACGGGCGGTTGCCGTCATGATCAATAATCACCCGCTTGCACGCCCGCAGTCAGGGTTAAGTTCAGCTGATGTTGTCTATGAAGCCCTAGCAGAAGGGGAAATCACACGGTTTGTCGCAATTTTTGAAAGCCATATGCCGGCCAAATTCGGGCCTGTCCGGAGCGCCAGACCGTATTTCATCAAGCTGGCAAAAGGATACGATGCTTTATATATTGCCCACGGCTACAGCCCGGGCGCGAAAAAGCTGCTCGATTCGGGCTATGTCGATGAACTGAACGGCATGCAGTATGACGGCACTTTGTTCAAACGGTCGGCGGCCAGAAAAGCGCCCCATAATTCCTATATCACTTATCAAAATATTTTAAAGGGCGCACGGAAAAAAGGCTATGTAATGAACCAGCCTCCGTCTCCTCTTTCTTTTGCCTCTGCCAATGAAGTGAAAAACATTTCGGGCATTTCTGCGGGGAAAGTCAGTATCCGTTATTCAAGCCGGGAAAATTTAAATGCCGTGTACCGGTATAACGCAGAAAAAGGAAAGTATGACCGCTACTCTGGCGGGGTGGAGACGGTGGATGCAAACAACGATCAACCGGTCCTCATCGACAATTTGTTCATTGTTGCTGCTAAACATAAGCTGATTGACAGTCACGGGCGCAAGGATATTGATTTAACATCTGGAGGCAAAGCGTATCTCATCCAAAAGGGAAAGCTCCGGGAAGTCGAATGGGAAAATGACAACGGCAGGATTCTTCCGTATCAAAACGGGGAACCGGTCAAACTGGTGCCGGGAAAAACATGGATCAATATTGTACCAACTTTAAGCAGTGTTACCGTTACAGATTAGGCAGGGGTTCGGGCAGTCCGGCAGAGCCGTGCTGGAAAGCAATAGAGTAAAGGAGCAGAAAAACGTTTATGCAAATAGACAAATTACGCGGAAAAGCGCTGGATCAGCTGTTTGAAGCGATCCTGTCGCTTGAAACGATTGAAGAGTGCTACCGTTTTTTTGACGATTTATGCACCGTCAACGAAATTCAGGCGATGACGCAGCGCCTGGAAGTGGCAAGGATGCTGCGCAACGATAAGACGTACCATGCGATTGAGACGGAAACCGGCGCGAGCACGGCCACTATCTCCCGCGTCAAACGCTGCCTGAATTACGGCAATGATTCCTACCAAATGGTCCTCGACCGGATCGAAAAAAAACAAAGGCAGGAAAACCGTGCAGAAGAAGAACCATTAGAATAAAAAGAAAAAAGCTCTTCTTTTAAAAGAAGGGCTTTTTTACGCAAGAAAAAGGGCTTTTTCGTGATAGAATCCCGGGGTTTGGCGCATCTTGCTAGAAAAGTTGCGCTTTTCATTTTTCCTTCTACCGGCACCGCTTTTTTTGCATAAGCATACAGGAGAGATTTTCCGGATTTAACGGGGGGAAGCGCGGTGTTTCCGGGCAGGCCTGTTATATTTTCCCGTTCTGATGAAAAGCTTTTTTGCCTGTACCTTCAAATGCTATAATGGGCTATGATGGATGAAGAATGGAGGATTTCCGGTTGATGTATGATGTGCGTGAATGGCGGCATGCCTTCAAATTGGATCCGAATAAAGATATTTCGGAAAAAGATTTGGAAAAAGTTTGCGAGTCCGGCACAGATGCAGTGATTATCGGCGGAACGGACGGCGTCACCCTTGATAACACGTTACAGTTAATGTCAAGAGTGAGAAGATACGCCGTACCGTGCTGCCTCGAAGTATCGGATCCGGACGCAATCGCACCAGCTTATGACCTTTACTTGATTCCGGCGGTTTTAAACAGCCAAAATACAACTTGGATCACCGGTGCCCACCATAAAGCAGTGAAAGCATACGGGGAATGGATGAATTGGAATGAGATCGTCATGGAAGGCTACTGTATTTTAAATCCGGACTGTAAAGCCGCTCAGCTTGCAGAAGCAGCAACCGGCCTTGATGACGACGACGTTCTCGCTTATGCAAGCATGGCGGAGCATATGTTCAAGTTTCCGGTTTTTTATTTGGAATACAGCGGCACTTACGGAGATCCAAAGCTTGTCGAAAAAGTGAAAACAGTACTGGAAGATACCGTTTTGTTTTACGGCGGCGGCATCCGCACTGCGGCACAGGCTGCGGAGATGGCACGGGCTGCAGATGTAGTGGTCGTCGGCAATGTGGTTTATGAAGATATACATGAGGCCGTGAAAACGGTCCGGGTTGTAAAGCAAACAGGTTTATGATAAAATAGAACAAACATTCTCATGTGGTGGTGAAATCATGCAATTTTTAACCGACCGTATTCTGAGCGGGCTGAACCCCGAACAGAAAGAAGCGGTCAAAACAACGGAAGGGCCGCTTTTGATTCTTGCTGGAGCGGGAAGCGGCAAAACGCGGGTGCTGACTCGCCGCGTTGCCTATTTAATGGTGGAAAAAGGCGTGAATCCGTATAATATTTTAGCGATTACGTTTACCAATAAGGCCGCCCGCGAAATGAAAGACAGGATTGCTGGGATCATGGGTGGTGCCGCTGAAGAAGTGTGGATATCCACTTTCCATTCGATGTGCGTGCGCATTTTACGGAGGGATATCGACAGGATCGGCTTTAACCGCAATTTTTCAATCCTTGACGCGACCGACCAGCTATCGGTCATTAAAAACCTTTTAAAAGAAAAAAATCTGGATCCGAAAAAATTTGATCCACGGGCGATTTTAGGGAAAATCAGCAGCGCGAAAAATGAACTGATTGATTTTGAGCAGTACGCCAAACAAGCGGGCGATTTTTTTGACCAAATTGTCAGTGACGTATACGAGGCTTACCAGCAACGCCTGAAGAAAAACCAGTCGCTTGACTTTGACGATCTGATCATGATGACAATCCAATTGTTCAAGCGCGTCCCGGAAGTCCTCGAATACTACCAAAGAAAATTCCAATACATCCACGTTGATGAGTATCAGGATACCAATAAATCCCAGTATACACTTGTGAAATTGTTGGCTTCAAGGTTTCAGAATTTGTGTGTTGTCGGGGATAATGACCAGTCGATTTACCGTTGGCGCGGTGCGGATATTGCCAATATCTTGTCATTTGAAAAAGATTACCCGAACGCGAAAGTCATTTTGCTCGAGCAAAACTACCGCTCGACGAAGAAAATTTTACAGGCGGCCAATAAAGTTATCGAAAACAACGCAAACCGGAAAAAGAAAAATTTATGGACGGAAAACGATGAGGGGCAAAATCTCGTCTATTACCGGGCGGACAGCGAACAGGGGGAAGCACAGTTTGTTGCCGGAAAAATTAAGGAACTCACTGCATCGGGCAAACGCCGGTACTCCGATATTGCGATTTTGTACCGCACGAACGCCCAGTCCCGTGTCATCGAAGAAGTATTGATGAAATCGAACATTGCCTACAATATCGTCGGCGGCACCCGTTTCTACGACCGGAAAGAAATTAAAGATATTCTGGCATACTTGCGGGTCATCGCCAATCCGGATGACGACCTCAGCCTGACCCGGATTATCAATGTGCCGAAACGCGGGATCGGTCAGACTTCATTGGATAAAATCGTGCGTTATGCGGCGGACCAGGATGTTTCCTTATTTACGGCACTTCAGGAAATTGATTTTATCGGCCTCAGTCCGAAAATTACCAAAGCCTGCCGAGAATTTTACGAGCTTATCAGCAATTTTACCCGGATGCAGGAATATTTATCCGTTACCGAACTGGTGGAAGAATTGCTGGACAAGTCCGGCTACCGGGATGCGCTGAAACTGGAAAAATCGCTCGAAGCCGAAAGCCGGCTTGAAAATATCGATGAATTTCTTTCGGTTGCCCAGGAATTTGAGAAAGAGAACGATGACAAAAGCCTTGTCGCCTTTTTGACGGATTTGGCGCTTGTCGCCGATATTGACCGGCTTGAAGAAGATGATGCACAAAAAGATGCCGTTGTCTTAATGACGTTGCACGCCGCCAAAGGGCTTGAATTTCCAGTTGTCTTCCTGATCGGCATGGAAGAGGGCATTTTCCCGCACAGCCGTTCCCTCATGGACGAAGCGGAAATGGAAGAGGAAAGGCGGCTCATGTATGTCGGCGTCACGCGGGCACAAGAGGAGCTGTACCTGACCAATGCCGAAGTGCGGACGCTTTACGGGCGCATGAACATCAATCCTGTTTCACGGTTTATCAATGAAATCCCGGAAGAACTGATCGAGGATATTCGCAAGGAGGAAAAAGACCGGCTCGATTTCCGCCAGGTTTCGCGCGGCAATACGGCAAGAAAAGAGAAACGGCCGCCTGTTGTTCCTGCCTGGCAACAAAACAGGGCCGGCAATCTTTCTTGGCAAGTGGGCGATAAAGCCGAACATAAAAAATGGGGGATCGGCACGGTTGTCAGTGTCAAGGGAGAAGGCAAGTCAGCCGAACTTGACATTGCATTCCCGAGCCCTGTCGGCATCAAACGGCTTTTAGCCGAGTTTGCGCCGATTACAAAAGTAGAATAGAATAAGTCTGGACAACGAAAGGGACACAGGCGGCAATTGCCTCTTTTGCCCTGATGGAAAGGATTGTTGCACATGGATAATCACGCGGCAGCCACCCGGGCAGCCGAATTGCGCAAACTGCTGAACCAGTACAGTTATGAATATTATGTGCTCGACCGCCCGAGCGTTCCGGACGCGGAATACGACAGGCTTTTGCGTGAACTGCAGGAGATCGAAAATGCGCATCCGGAGTTGATCACGCCGGATTCGCCAACGCAAAGGGTCGGAGGAGAACCTTTATCCGGATTTGCCAAAGTGGTCCATGATACACCGATGCTCAGTCTGGCAAATGCCTTTAACGAAGCCGACCTTCGCGATTTCGACCGCAGAGTCCGGGAGACGGCTGGCGATCGATATGAATACGTGTGCGAACTGAAAATCGACGGGCTGGCGATTTCGCTTAAATATGAGAATGGTTTATTCGTCCAAGGGTCCACAAGAGGGGACGGGACGATCGGTGAAGACATCACGGCCAACCTCAGAACCGTCCGCTCGATACCACTCAGGTTGAATGAACCGGTTACCATCGAGGCGCGCGGGGAATGTTTTATGCCGAAAAAGTCTTTCGAGGCATTGAACCGTATTAAAGAAGAAAACGGGGAAGAACCGTTTGCCAATCCGCGCAATGCGGCAGCCGGCTCGCTTCGCCAGCTCGATCCGAAAATTGCGGCATCGCGGAACCTTGATACGTTTATGTATGCAATCGGTGATACAACCGGGCTCGATATTTCCGCCCATAGCGAAGGGCTTGCGTATTTGAAAAGGCTCGGCCTTAAGGTCAATAAAGAAACAAGAATATGCCGGGATATCGGGGAAGTGCTTAAATTTATCGCGGAATGGACGGAAAAACGGCCGGCCCTTCCGTATGAAATTGACGGCATTGTAATCAAGGTAAATGACTATGCCCAGGAAGCCGCCCTTGGCACAACGGTGAAAAGTCCGCGCTGGGCTATTGCCTATAAATTTCCTGCTGAAGAAGTCGTCACTAAACTGACCGGTATTGAAGTAAAAGTCGGCCGTACCGGGGTCGTCACACCAACTGCGATACTAAATCCGGTAAGGGTGGCCGGAACAACCGTCCAGCGGGCCACACTCCACAATGAAGATTTGATCCGTGAAAAAGATATCCGGATTGGGGACTATGTGGTGGTGAAAAAAGCGGGTGACATTATTCCCGAAGTGGTCCGCCCGATTTCCGAACGGAGGACAGGCGAAGAGCAGGCATTTTCCATGCCGTCCCACTGCCCGGACTGCGGCAGCGAGCTTGTCCGCCTTGAGGATGAAGTGGCGCTCCGCTGTATTAACCCGAACTGCCCGGCGCAGATCCGCGAAGGGCTGATCCATTTCGTATCAAGGAATGCGATGAATATTGAAGGGCTGGGGGAAAAGGTCATCAGCCAGCTGTTCGCGCATGAATTGATCCACAATGTTGCGGATATTTACCGACTGAAAAAAGAAGAACTGTTACAATTAGAAAGAATGGGGGAAAAATCGGTTTCCAATTTGCTTGCCGCAATTGAAGCCTCAAAAAAGAATTCGCTGGAAAAATTGCTGTTCGGCCTCGGCATCCGCCATGTCGGCGCCAAAGCTGCGAAAATTTTAGCAGCGCATTTTGAAACAATGGAACGGCTGTCGAAAGCAACGCGTGAAGAACTGGAGGCCATACCCGATATTGGCGAAAAGATGGCGGATTCCATTGCTGCGTATTTTGAAAATGAAGAAGCGCTTGGCCTGGTCCGGGAATTGGCTGCACTCGGGGTCAACATGGTTTATAAAGGCCCCAAACGTGCGGAAAAGCGCAATGCAGATTCGCCTTTTGCCGGAAAGACGGTCGTTTTAACCGGAAAACTGGTGAACATGACCCGCAACGAAGCAAAAGAAAAACTGGAAGCGCTCGGGGCAAATGTGACCGGCAGCGTGAGCAAAAATACCGACCTTGTCATCGCCGGAGAAGATGCGGGCACAAAGCTGACCAAAGCGGAACAGCTCGGCATTGAAGTATGGGATGAAGCAGCGTTTTTGGAACGGCTCCATTCATAAATTGCAAGGGAAAGCGAGAAATCAAAAAGGTGGAAAGGCAGTATGAAAAAATGGTACCCCCTCATCATATCGATGGTTTTACTGGCAGGCTGTTCACCGGGTTTCGGCTCGGATAACAAAGTGGTCCAGAAAAGCAACAATAAAAAAGAAACATCCGTTGTTTCGAGTTACCAAATTTCCGACCAGTATTATAAAAATATTTACCCGTATAAAACGAGCAAATCGCGGGGGCTCGTTGTCAGCAACTTAAACACTTCATATGATATCGAGGAATTTGAAACCGGCCTGATGCGGGTTGCGCAGAAAAATTACCCGCCGGATGACTATCTTTTTCAGGAAGGCCAGTATTTGACTTCCGACACCATTACAAAATGGCTGAATCGAAAATATACGGCAGACCAGTTGAAAAAGAAAGGCCTGAAAGAACAGGACAATGTCGGGCTGAATCCGGTGAATGACGAAAAAGGATCGGCAAAGCAGCAAAATGAGAAAAACCCGATTTATTTGGCGCAAATTCTCGAACAGGATTATTTAACAAAAGACAGCAAAGGGAACGTCAAACTGTCCGGCGTTGCCATCGGGCTTGCCCTGAACTCGGTTTATTACTATCAGACGGAAAAGTACGGTTCCACGTATGACGTTAATATTTCCCAAAAAACGCTGGACGAAAAAGGGAAGCAGATTGCATCGGAAGTCGTCCAGCGCCTGCGCAAGATGAATGGATTGAAAAATGTCCCGATTACGATCGGGCTGTACAAACAGCAGAGCAAGGATTCCGTTATTCCCGGGAATTACTTTGCTTACGCTACTGTTCCGGCAAACAGCACCTCTGCAGACGATTGGAAAAACATCAATGAAAAATATTATTTGTTCCCGTCCGACGATGCGGAAAAAGCCCATCGTGATGATGAGAAAACATTTGAGAATTTTAAAACGGACATTGAAGACTTTTTCCCAAATTATACCGGATGCATTGGCAGGGCAAGATACAACGATGGGCAGCTTGCTGATTTAAGCATCGACATTCCGATCCAGTTTTACGGACAGGCGGAAGTCATTGCTTTTACGCAATATGTCGCCGGCCTGGTGGTCAAAACCTTCCCGGATTATGTCAATTTACAAGTGAACATCACGGCCAACAATGAAGCAAAAGCGCTCATTGTAAGGAATTCAAAAGCAAAAGACCCGACCGTCCATATTTATAACTGAAAAAAGAGCAGATACATGAAAAATGTATCTGCTCTTTTTTAGTATGTCACATTTCAAAAAAAGGAAAACATTTTTTAAATTTTTTTCAAAAAAAGGCTACCATTTTTGAAAACTCTGTTATATAATAAAAACATGCAAAACACACTGTATTATAACAAGGAAAGGGAGTGCAAATATGGAGACCAAAGCACCAGGCATTACCGTAACGGGATCCATCCATGACGGGTATGACGAAATATTGACCCCGGAAGCGCTGCAATTTTTGGAACAGCTGGAGCGGCATTTCGGCGAAAGGCGGCGTGAACTGCTGGCCTACAGAAAAAAGCGCGATGAAGAAATCAAATCGGGCAAGCTTCCACATTTTCTCGAAGAAACGGCCTCCATCCGAGAATCCGACTGGACCATTGCCCCGCTTCCTGAAGACTTGCAGGACAGGCGTGTGGAGATTACCGGGCCGGTTGACCGGAAAATGGTGATCAATGCCTTGAACTCAGGCGCAAAAATATTTATGGCTTGCTTTGAAGATGCCACTTCCCCGACATGGGAGAATATCATTGAAGGCCAGATCCATCTCCGTGATGCGGTCAACCGGACGATTACTTTTACCGGGCCGAACGGAAAAGAATACAAGCTGACCGATCACCCCGCTGTCTTAATTGTCAGGCCGCGCGGATGGCATTTGGAAGAGAAACATATTTTAGTAGACGGCAAACCTATATCCGGCAGTTTAACAGATTTCGGGCTTTATTTCTTCCATAATGCCCGCAGGCTCCTTGAAAACGGCACAGGCCCGTACTTTTACCTGCCAAAAATGGAGAGCCATCTGGAAGCGCGTCTTTGGAATGATGTTTTTATCTTTGCACAAAAGTATATCGGCATTCCGAAAGGCACCATTAAAGCGACTGTCCTGATTGAAACGATTATGGCCGCTTTTGAAATGGATGAAATCCTTTACGAACTGAAAGAGCATTCGGCAGGCCTCAACTGCGGGCGCTGGGACTATATTTTCAGCTATATTAAAAAACTGCGTACCAATCCGCAGTTTATTACGCCAGACAGGTCTCTCGTCACCATGACGGTCCCGTTTATGCGCGCTTATTCGCTTTTGACTATTAAGACGTGCCACCGCCGGAATGCGCCGGCAATCGGGGGAATGGCCGCGCAGATCCCGGTAAAAGACGACCCGGCAAAAAATGAAGAAGCCTTCCAAAAGGTGCGCGCCGATAAAGAGCGGGAAGCAAGAGACGGGCATGACGGCACCTGGGTCGCCCATCCGGGGCTTGTGCCGGTCGCCATGGAAGCATTTAACAAAGAAATGCCTGAGCCGAACCAAATCCATTCCGGCAAGCAGATGGATTTTACGGCAACGGCAGATGATCTGCTCGCTGTGCCGCAAGGGGAAATTACGGAAAAAGGCATCCGCGAAAACATTTATGCCGGCATCCAGTACATCGAATCCTGGCTCCGGGGAAGGGGTGCTGTGCCGATCTCGAACTTAATGGAAGATGCGGCGACGGCTGAAATTTCTCGCACCCAGCTTTGGCACTGGATTCGCCATCCGAAGGGCGTGCTTCAAGACGGCAGAAAAGTGACGATTGAGCTATATGAACAAATCAAAGCGGAAGAACTGGAACGCATCCGCCGGGAAATCGGGGAGGAACATTACCGGGCCGGCCGTTTTGAAGAAGCAGTGGCCTTATTTGACCGGCTTGTTAAAGAAGACGAATTTATTGAATTTTTAACCTTACCGGCGTATGAACTGCTGGGCTGATCGAATGGCGATTTGACGAAGCATGAGCGCAGCAAGGGGAGTCGTACAATGGAAAGCGCTGCCGTCATACAGAGAGGTATCGTGTGAATCGCACAAATCACGCTAAAGTGATTAAACTGAACAAAATTTCGGAGTTCTGTTGCCTACTGTAAAAAGTCGTCATTATGCAAATGGTGCGCGGGTTTGATGTAAAAACTTAAGTTCATTTTATATAGCTGCTTTAGCCGCAGCCGTATAAAGGGGAATCGTTTGAACCCCGGGAAAGCCTTATTTTGCCTGCAGATTTACATTATATTGAAAAAATGGGAGGAATTTTTGATGGTAAACGAAAAAGCGCTTGAATTGAAACGAAGCTGGGAGAAAGATGAAAGATGGCAGGGGGTTGTTCGCCCGTATGCTCCGGAAGACGTGCTCAAACTGAGGGGTTCTGTTCAAATTGAATATACTTTGGCGCGCAGGGGGGCGGAAAAATTCTGGAACCTGCTGCATACGGAAGATTATATCCATGCATTGGGTGCACTCACGGGGAATCAGGCCGTCCAGCAGGTAAAGGCCGGATTGAAAGCCATTTATTTAAGCGGCTGGCAGGTTGCAGCTGATGCGAACCTGGCCGGGCAAATGTATCCGGACCAAAGCCTGTATCCGGCGAACAGCGTGCCGAATGTCGTCAAACGGATCAACCAGGCCCTGCAGCGCGCCGACCAGATCCACCATGCAGAAGGGGACGAACGGATTGATTGGTTTGCGCCGATCGTTGCTGATGCAGAAGCAGGTTTTGGCGGCCCGTTAAACGTATTTGAACTGACAAAAGCGATGATCGAAGCGGGCGCCGCGTCTGTCCATCTTGAAGACCAGCTTTCATCCGAGAAGAAATGCGGCCATTTGGGCGGCAAAGTGTTGCAGCCGACACAAACAGCCATCCGCCATTTGATTGCAGCTCGCCTTGCTGCTGATGTCATGGGCGTACCGACCGTCATCATTGCCCGGACGGATGCCAATGCGGCAAATCTGATCACAAGCGATGTTGACCCATATGATGCGCCGTTTATCACCGGGGAACGGACAGCGGAAGGATTTTACCGTACAAAAGCAGGCATAGACCAGGCGATTGCCCGCGGCCTTGCTTACGCCCCATACGCCGATATGATCTGGTGCGAAACGAGCGAGCCGAATCTGGACGAAGCACGCCGGTTTGCAGAAGCGATCCATGAAAAATTCCCGGGCAAACTTTTGGCTTACAACTGCTCGCCGTCTTTCAACTGGAAGAAGAAACTCGATGACAAAACGATCGCGAACTTCCAGAAAGAAATTGCGCGCATGGGCTATAAATTCCAGTTCGTTACGCTTGCCGGCTTCCATGCCTTGAACCACAGCATGTTTGAACTGGCCCGCAACTACCGCGACCGCGGCATGGCAGCCTATTCCGAACTGCAGCAGGCCGAATTTGCAAACGAACAATATGGTTACACGGCAACACGCCATCAGCGCGAAGTCGGGACCGGTTATTTCGATGAAGTCTCGATGGTCATCTCAGGCGGCACTTCTTCCACCACCGCACTCACAGGATCGACCGAGCAGGAACAATTCATTCATTAAATTGGAACACGCCAAAACGCGGCAGGACGAAGCCAGGTCTGCCGCGTTTTCTTTTTTGCAACCCTGGCGCCCCCCTTGCTTAAGGGCGGGCTTTTCTGCTATGATCAATAGTATTGCAGGGTTCGATTCGCCCCATATGAACGGACAGTCAGGCCCCGCTTTCCGGGTTGTGCTGCGGGGCAATGAACTGCACGCCCGATTGGTTCCACGTACAATTGATGTGACTTTTATAACGGAGGTGAAAGGCTATGCCTGATATTTCAAAAGAACAAGTCCAACACGTTGCCGACCTGGCACGCCTTGAAATGAATGAGACGGAAACGGAAAAGTTTACGAAACAGCTGGGGGATATTATCCATTTTGCGGAATCATTAAATGAACTTGACACAACCGGGGTTCCGCCGACCACGCACGTACTTGAAATCCGGAATGTCATGCGTGAAGATACAGTGGAAAAAGGACTGCCGCGCGAGCTTGTGTTGAAAAATGCGCCGGATACCCAGGACGGAATGATCCGTGTGCCGACAATTGTAGAATAAGGAGGGGAAAGCATGTCTTTATTTGACCATAAAATCTCGGAACTCCACGAGTTTTTACATAATAAGGAAGTTAAAGTCTCAGAACTTGTTAATGAAGCGTATCAAAAAATTTCAGAAACAGACGACAAAGTGAAAGCTTTTTTAACGTTAGATGAAGAACGGGCCCGCAAAACCGCAGCGGAACTGGACGGCAAAATCGGCTCGCCGGAAGCTGAAAATGTGCTGTTCGGCATGCCGATCGGAATCAAGGACAATATTGTCACGAAAGATTTGCGGACAACCTGTGCCAGCAAAATCCTTGAAAACTTCGATCCCATTTATGATGCCACGGTTATGGAAAAATTACATAAGGAAAAGACGATCACAATCGGCAAATTGAATATGGATGAATTTGCGATGGGTTCGTCGACGGAAAATTCCGCATTCCAAATCACCCGTAACCCTTGGAACCTGGATACGGTGCCGGGCGGTTCTTCCGGTGGTTCGGCTGCAGCCGTGGCAGCGGGAGAAGTACCGTTTGCGCTTGGATCCGATACCGGTGGCTCGATCCGCCAGCCGGCCGCATTTTGCGGGGTTGTCGGAATGAAGCCGACTTACGGGCGCGTTTCCCGTTTTGGCCTTGTCGCATTCGCCTCTTCGCTCGACCAGATCGGGCCGATTACCCGGACCGTGGAAGACAATGCCTATCTTTTACAGGCGATTTCCGGGCTTGACCGGCATGATTCTACCTCAGCCGACGTGGAAGTGCCGAACTATGTGGAGGTGCTCAAAGGTGATGTAAAAGGCTTGAAAATTGCCGTGCCAAAAGAATACTTAGGTGAAGGCGTCAGCGAAGAAGCACGCCAGGCTGTTCTCAATGCCTTGAAAGTGCTGGAAAAGCTCGGTGCCACATGGGAAGAAGTGTCGCTGCCGCATTCGAAATACGGCGTGGCCACCTATTATTTGCTTGCTTCATCCGAAGCGTCTTCCAACCTGGCCCGTTTCGACGGCGTCCGCTACGGCTACCGTTCGCCAAACGCCACGAACCTCGAAGAATTATATAAAAAGACCCGTTCGGAAGGTTTTGGGGACGAAGTAAAACGCCGCATCATGCTTGGAACTTTTGCGCTAAGTGCAGGCTATTACGATGCGTATTACAAGAAAGCACAACAGGCCCGCACCCTGATCAAAAAAGACTTTGACGATGTACTCGAAAAATATGATGTCATCATCGGGCCGACCACGCCGACGCCGGCTTTTAAAATCGGGGAAAAAATAGAAGATCCGTTAACGATGTATGCGAATGATATTTTAACCATTCCGGTCAACTTGGCAGGCGTTCCGGGGATCTCTGTTCCATGTGGGTTTGCAGGTGGGCTGCCATTAGGGCTGCAAATCATCGGGAAGCATTTTGACGAAAGCACCGTGTACCGCGTTGCCCACGCATTTGAACAGGCGACGGACTTCCATAACCAAAAACCGCAATTGTAAGGGGTGAAAAAGATGAATTTTGAAACAGTGATCGGACTTGAAGTGCACGTTGAACTCAAAACCAATACGAAAATTTTCTCGCCGGCGCCTGCGCATTTCGGGGCAGAACCGAATACGAACACAAATGTTATTGATCTCGGCTATCCGGGGGTGCTTCCGGTACTGAATAAAAAAGTGGTTGACTACGCAATGAAGGCGGCCATGGCGCTGAACTGCGAAATTGCAACCGAAACGAAATTCGACCGGAAAAACTATTTTTACCCGGACAACCCGAAAGCCTATCAGATTTCCCAATTTGATAAACCGATCGGGAAAAACGGCTGGATTGAAATCGAAGTGGACGGCATAAAGAAAAAGATCGGTATTACCCGTATTCACATGGAAGAAGACGCCGGGAAACTGTTCCACGCGGCAAATGAAGGGTATTCTCTCGTCGATTTGAACCGCCAAGGCACGCCACTAATTGAAATTGTTTCGGAACCGGATATTCGTACGCCGGAAGAAGCGTATGCGTATCTTGAAAAATTAAAATCCATCATTCAATATACCGGCGTTTCCGACTGCAAAATGGAAGAAGGGTCACTCCGCTGCGATGCCAATATTTCCATCCGTCCAATCGGGCAGGAAACATTCGGCACGAAAACCGAACTGAAAAACTTGAACTCGTTCAACTATGTGCGCAAAGGCCTGCAGTATGAGCAGGAACGCCAGAAACAAGTGCTGCTTGCAGGCGGTGTGATCCAACAGGAAACACGCCGTTTTGACGAAGCAACCGGCAAAACGATTCTGATGCGGGTGAAAGAAGGCTCGGACGATTACCGTTATTTCCCGGAACCGGACCTTGTGGATCTGTATATTGATGACGCCTGGAAAGAACGGGTGCGCGCCGAAATCCCGGAACTGCCGGACGAACGGAAAAAGCGTTACACGGAAGAACTCGGGCTCCCGGCTTATGATGCCATGGTGCTCACACTCACGAAAGAAATGTCCGATTTCTTTGAAGCGACGATCGCAGCCGGCGCCGATGCAAAACAGGCATCGAACTGGCTGATGGGCGAAGTGTCCGCTTATTTGAATTCAGCCCAGAAAGAACTGCATGATATTGCACTGACACCAGAAAGCCTTGCCGGCATGATCAAATTGATCGAAAACGGCACGCTCTCTTCAAAATTGGCGAAGAAAGTGTTCCGCGAACTGGTCGAAAAAGGCGGCGACCCGGAAAAAATCGTCAAGGAAAAAGGACTTGTGCAAATTTCCGATGAAGGCGAACTTTTAAAAATTGTAACAGAAGTACTGGATAAAAACGAACAATCCATTATTGACTATAAAAACGGAAAAGACCGGGCGCTCGGCTTTTTGGTCGGACAGGTCATGAAAGCAACAAAAGGGCAGGCCAACCCACCGATTGTCAATAAACTGCTGATTCAGGAAATGAATAAACGTTAAGTTTTCAAAAAAGCGGTGTGCCCCACCGCTTTTTTTGTTTTAAAATTTGGTGACCGGGTATATAACGAAAGGGTGAAATTGACGATAGGAGGCTGCAAACAATGTGTGATTGCTTATTTGAACTGACAACCACGTGTGCATATTGTTTGAGAAAAGCCGGCAAAGAAATTGATGCTGTTTATCCGGTGTATGACTGGAAAACAAATAAACTGCTCGGTTATTATTGCAAAGAACATTTTTTAAAAGTGAAGATCCGGAATTTGATCGAAGAAACTGTTGAAAAACAGGCAAATCCGGTAGAAGCTTAAAACACCTGCAATACAGTTGCCAGTTGAATAGAATGTATAAAAAGAGCGGGCAAAGTGGATGCCGGCTCTTTTTATGTAAGCGCATCCAAATTGCGTGTCTTTTCAAAATGTACTGCCAAATCCGGCAGGCTGTGCTATAATAAGGATAACAATTGGAGAAAAAGAAAGAGAGTACGAATTAACGGAAAAAAACCGGTTCAGCGTGCAGGCTGAACCGGTTTGGGTGAAACCATTCCTCTTAATCTTCACCGTTGTTTTTCGCTCTTGCGTTACCGCCTTTTTCTCCAATTTCTTGATAGAAATCTTTGTCATGGCTGTCAGCAGTGGCTTCTCCGCCTTTTTTGCCGATTTCTTGATAGAATTCTTTATCGTGATTATCCGCTGTAGATTCTCCGCCTTTTTTACCGATTTCCTGATAGAAATCTTTGTCATGGCTGTCGGCAGTGGCTTCTCCGCCTTTTTTACCAATTTCCTGATAGAATTCTTTGCCATGTTTTTCGGAAGTGGTTTCTCCGCCTTTTTTACCAATTTCCTGATAGAATTCTTTGCCATGTTTTTCGGAAGTGGTTTCTCCGCCTTTTTTACCAATTTCTTGATAGAATTCTTTATCGTGGCTGTCAGCAGTAGCTTCTCCGCCTTTGCGACCTGCTTCTTCTACTGTCATTTTTTTATCTTTGTCTGCCATTTCAAATCTCTCCTTTGTTCGGTGATTGTGAATATCGCTTACGGTATCATATATACCACGATCTAGCAGGAATAAACTTTCACCAAAAAATAATAGACAAAAATGGAATCATCTTTTAAGCAGCGCCCGTCCGGAAAACGTTGTAAAAACGGGCATACACCCTTTGAGAGACCGGTTTTGGAGGGGTGGAAACCGGGGTGAGCAAATTGATTTTTGAAGGCTTCAAAAAAAGACCAAAAAGAGAGTCGGAATCCGAGCGAATTGTCCTTTTGGAGAGTTCAAAAAGACAAAAGAGAGCTGGAATCCGGTCGAATTGTCCTTTTGAAGGGTTCAAAAGGACAAAAGAAAAGCTGGAATTCAGTCGAACTGTCCTTTTGGAGGGTTCAAAAGGACAAAAGAAAGCTGGAATTCAGTCGAACTGTTCTTTTGGATGCCTCAAAAAGACAAAAGAGAGCCAGACCCGGGGCCAATTGTCCTTTTGGAGGGTTCAAAAAGACAAAAGAGAGCTGGAATCCGGTCGAACTGTCCTTTTGGAGGGTTCAAAAAGACAAAAGAGAGCCAATTAGACAAAAGGGACGAAACCGCATCAAATATGAATTTCAATTTCCCCCTAGTCATGTCACCCGGCCAAGTCCAAAGTATAAATACTTCACTATTTTATGTACTTTCAATCG